>JALORM010000136.1 GCA_025458985.1 Paracoccaceae bacterium
AGCATCGCCGCATGGGCCTGGCTGCCCCGGATGTCCTGGGGCGCAAGCCGGCGGTCGAACCCGATCGAGGCGTTGATCGCCTCCATGATCGCGTCGGGACCGGCGGCGAAGCGCCCGCCCCACATGGCATTCCGGGTCTTGTCGGTCATCTGGCCCCTCGGAGGGAAGCATGGGTCGTCTCGGCAAGGCCGTCCTCTACACGGCGCTTCTGCTTTTCGCAAACGCGGCCGTGGCCGACCCTGCGCCCGACATCGCCGCGATCGAGGCGCTGCGCGAGGGCGACATGCGCAAGCTTGTCTTCCATGCCGAGCCGCAGCCGGTGCCCGAGGCCGCCTTCGGCCATCTCGACGGCACGACCCATTCGCTGGCGGACTACCGTGGCAAGTGGGTGCTTCTGAACTTCTGGGCGACCTGGTGCGCGCCCTGCCGCAAGGAAATGCCGATGTTCGCCGCGCTCCAGACCGAATTCGCCGGTGCGCCCTTCGCGGTGGTGACCATCGCCACCGGGCGCAACTCGCCCCGGGGGATCGAGGCGTTCCTGGAGGAGGTGGGGGCGGACAGCCTACCGCGCTACATCGATCCGGATCACGACCTGGCCCGGCCGATGGCGGTCTTCGGGCTGCCGGTGACCGCGATCCTCGACCCCGAGGGGCACGAGGTTGCCCGCATGATGGGCGACGCCGCCTGGGACAGCGACAGCGCCAAGGCGATCCTGCGGGCGCTGATGGACGGCGGCTGACCGGGCCGGCTCCCGGTCCGGGCGGGCGGCGGGCGGGCGCTTGCCCGCCGCCCCCGATGCGTCCGGGCCTACTGGCAGGTCAGGGCCGAGCCAGTGAAGCCGCCGCCCACGGCGCCGGCGATGGTCGCGACGTCGCGGCCCTTCCCGCGGCCAAGCTCGCGTCCGGCCAGCGCGCCAAGCGCCGCGCCGCCCGCGGTGCCGACCGCGCAGTTGGCCGACCGTTGCGCCGGCGTGTTCGAGACGCAGGCCGACAGCACGGTGACGGCAACTGCGGCGAGGACGAGAGTGATGCGGTTCATGTGTGTCTGCCTTTCCTGAGGGTCCGACCGTGTCGGCGATGAGGGGCATGTGGCAGACGCGCCCCGGTCATCCAATATCAGCGGCCCGGCACCGAGGGGCGCCGTGGCCGTCCGCGCTTGTCATCCGATAGCAACCGCCCCAGAGGGACCGCGCAGGCCCGGCGACGTCAGCCTTCGAGCACCGACACCGCGAACGGCAAAGGCAGGCGACGGAAGACCGCCGCCTGCCTGCCGCTGCGGGCCTGAAGGCGTCAGTTCGGCACGACCTCGCCGGTCGGCCGCGGCGTCGCCGCAGTCTCGGGCGGCAGCACCGGGTAGACGACCTCGGGCATCGTGCCGGTCAGCGATTCGAGGAACGCGGTGACCGCGGTCACGTCCTCGTCGCCGAGGTCGGCGCCGAGCTGCGAGGTGGCCATGATCTCGACCGCGGTCCTCAGGTCCCAGACGTTGCCCGTGTGGAAGTAGGGTGCCGTCACCGCGATGTTGCGCAGCGGGGCGGCGCGGAACACGTATTCGTCGTCGGCCGTCTCGGTCACCGCGAAGCGGCCCTTGTCCCCCGGCGGCAGGACGTCGGCGCCCGGCTTCTCGATCAGGCCGAAGGGGTAATAGCCCTGCCCGCCGACGTTGATGCCCGCATGGCACGAGACGCAGCCGGCCTCCATGAACACCTGAAGCCCCTGCTTCTGCTGATCGTCGAGCGCCGCGTCGTCGCCGTTCAGCCAGGCGTCGAAGGGCGCAGGCGTGATCAGCGTGGCCTCGTAGGCCTCGATCGCCTTGGCGAAGTTGTCGAAGGTGACCGGGTCGGCCTCGTCCGGGAAGGACGCCCTGAACCAGTCCACGTACTGGGGCATCGAGTTCAGCGTGGCGATCACGTTCTCGGGGGTGTTGGCCATCTCCACCCCCGCCTGCACCGGCCCCTTGGCCTGTGCGGCCAGGTCGGGCGCGCGGCCGTCCCAGAACTGCGCCTCGTTGAAGACCGAATTCAGGACCGTCGGCGCGTTCCTCGGGCCCTTCTGCCAGCCGTGGCCGATCGAGGTCTCGAGGTTGTCGTCGCCGCCCGTCGCCAGGTTGTGGCACGAGTTGCACGAGAACACGCCCGAGGCCGACATGCGCGGATCGAAGAACAGCGCCTTGCCGAGGTCGATCTTCTCGGGAGTGATCGGGTTGTCGGTGACGGCGGGCGTCGTCGACGGAAGGGGCTTGAACCAGGTCAGCGCCTCGTCGCGGAGCGGGTCCGCCAGGCCCGGCTGCGCCAGAATCAGGACGGTTGCGGCCGTCATCGGCAGGGTTCGTGAGTATCGCATTGTCTTCTCCACGCTCGGCATGTCGCCGGTTCCGAAAAGCGCGTGTCCGTTTCCCGGAAGACTGGTTAGAACGATTCCAGATTGAAGCCCTTGACCGAGATCAAGCGCCCGTCCGGCGCGGCCGGCCGCGGCGCCGGCGCCACACCGGTCGAGGACGCCGCGCGCGGCCCTTCCCGGGCCGTCGCGACAAGACCGCAGGATCAGGCCAGCGCCGCGACCTCGGCATGGCGCGGGCAGCCGGTCAGGTGGTCGTTGACCATGCCGGTCGCCTGCATGACCGCGTAGACGATGGTCGGGCCGCAGAAGCGGAACCCGGCCTGCTGCAGGTCCTTCGACAGCGCGCGCGAGGCGGGCGTCTCGGCCGGCACCTCGGACATGGCGCCGAAGCGGTTCTGGACCGCCCTGCCCTCGACGTGGCGCCATAGGAACGGGGCGAACCCGCCGCGGCCCTCGATGTCCAGGTAAGCCCGCGCGTTGCCGATCGTGGCCTCGATCTTGCCGCGGTGGCGGACGATGCCGGGATCGGCCAGCAGCCGGTCCACGTCCGCCGCACCCCAGCGCGCGATCACCGCCGGGTCGAAGCCCGCGAAGGCACGGCGGAAGTTCTCGCGCTTGCGCAGGATGGTGATCCAGGCAAGCCCCGCCTGGAACCCGTCGAGCACCAGCTTTTCCCACAGGGCGCGGCCGTCGCGTTCGGGCACACCCCATTCGGTGTCGTGGTAGCGGACATAAAGCGGGTCGTTGCCGCACCAGGGGCATCTGTCCATTCCGGCCTCTCCCTTGTCCCGGCCCACGTCCGCAGCCGCCCGACGCCACGCCGGCGGCGGTTTACCGGACCGCAACCCGTTTCGGTGCAGTCTTCGCCCCGTCGCGTGACCGGAGGGCAATCATGGACGACGATCTGGCGGCCGGGCAAGACCTGGGCGACCCCGACACGCTGACCCCGCTGGCCTTCGCGCTGACCGCGCGGGACCGTGCCGCCCTGGGCCTGGTGCGCGACGCGCTGCGCCGGCGCGACGTTCTGCTCGCCTTCCAGCCGGTGGTGCAGTCGAAGGACCCGACCAGGGTCGCCTTCCACGAAGGGCTGATCCGCGTGCTCGACTCGGCCGGGCGGGTCATCCCCGCCCGCCAGTTCATCGCCGCGGCCGAGACGACCGAGGCCGGGCGCATCCTCGACAGCCTGGCGCTGGAACTGGGGCTCGACGTGCTGGAACGCGTGCCCGACCTCAGGATCTCGGTCAACATGTCGGCCCGCTCCATCGCCTACCCGCGCTGGACCGAGGCGCTGCACCGCGCGCTCGACCGCGACCCCACGCTGGCCGAGCGGCTGATCCTCGAGATCACCGAGGCCTCGGCGATGATCATGCCCGACATCACCGCCCATTTCATGAAGCGGCTGCAGGCCCGCGGCATCTCGTTTGCGCTCGACGACTTCGGGGCGGGCTTCACCTCGTTCCGCTACCTGCGCGACTTCACCTTCGATGCGGTGAAGATCGACGGGCAGTTCACCCGCAACGTCCACGCCGATGCCGACAACCAGTGCCTCGCCCGGGCGCTGCTGTCGATCGCCGAACACTTCGGCATGTTCACCATCGCCGAGGCGGTGGAAACACCCGAGGATGCGGCCTTCCTGACCGGCCTCGGCTTCGACTGTCAGCAGGGCTACCTCTACGGGGCGCCGACCACCCGCCCGCCGTGGCAGGAGGTCAAGGCCGGGACCGGCGGCTGAGGCAGCCCGCCCCGGCCGGGCCGGCGATCTGCGATTGCCCTTCGGGCGCGTTCTCCTTAGGAACCTAGGGGATTGCTCCGGAACGGCCGGCGAATCGTGCCGCCCGTCCCGGCCCCGAACCGGCCAGCAGGAGACCACGCCCCATGACCAACGTCGTTATCGCTTCGGCCGCCCGCACGGCGGTGGGCAGCTTCAACGGGTCCTTCGCCAACACTCCGGCACACGAACTGGGCGCCGCTGTGCTTCAGGCGCTCGTGGACCGCGCCGGCGTCGACAAGGCCGAGGTGTCCGAGACGATCCTCGGCCAGGTTCTGACCGCCGGCCAGGGCCAGAACCCCGCCCGCCAGGCACATATCGCGGCCGGCCTGCCCAAGGAAAGCTCGGCCTGGTCGATCAACCAGGTCTGCGGCTCGGGGCTGCGCGCCGTGGCGCTTGCGGCGCAGCACGTCCAGCTTGGCGACGCCGCCATCGTCGCCGCCGGCGGGCAGGAAAGCATGAGCCTCAGCCCCCACGTGGCGCACCTGCGCGCCGGCCACAAGATGGGCGACATGAAGTTCATCGACTCGATGATCAAGGACGGTCTCTGGGATGCCTTCAACGGCTACCACATGGGCCAGACGGCCGAGAACGTCGCCAGCCAGTGGCAGATCGGCCGCGACCAGCAGGACGAATTCGCCCTGGCCAGCCAGCTGAAGGCCGAGGCCGCCCAGAAGGCCGGCCGCTTCGACGACGAGGTGATCGCCTTCACGATCTCGACCCGCAAGGGCGACATCGTGGTGGACAAGGACGAATACATCCGCCACGGCGCCACGATGGAGGGCATGCAGAAGCTCAAGCCCGCCTTCACCAAGGACGGCACCGTGACCGCCGCCAACGCCAGCGGCATCAACGACGGTGCCGCCGGCGCGCTTCTGATGACCGACAAGGAGGCCGAGCGCCGCGGGATCGAGCCGCTCGCGCGGATCGCCGGCTACGCGACCGCGGGCCTCGACCCCGCGATCATGGGCGTCGGCCCGATCCACGCCAGCCGCAAGGCGCTGGAAAAGGCCGGCTGGAAGGTCTCGGACCTCGACCTGGTGGAAGCCAACGAGGCCTTCGCCGCCCAGGCCTGCGCGGTCAACAAGGACATGGGCTGGGACCCGGCCATCGTCAACGTCAACGGCGGCGCCATCGCCATCGGCCACCCGATCGGCGCCTCGGGCGCGCGGGTGCTCAACACGCTTCTGTTCGAGATGAAGCGCCGCGGCGCCAGGCGCGGCCTTGCCACGCTGTGCATCGGCGGCGGCATGGGCGTCGCGATGTGCGTCGAGCGCTGAGGGTCGCAGACCGCCCGCGCAATATTCTTGCGCGGGCGGTCGCGCGGCGATAATCAAGTTTCAAGGAAGCTGACGTTCGGGAGGGACTCATGGGACGTGTCGCGCTTGTGACCGGCGGAAGCCGGGGCATCGGGGAAGCGATCTCGAAGGCGCTGAAGGCCGCGGGCTACAGCGTCGCGGCAAGCTACGCCGGCAACGACGAGGCGGCGGCGAAGTTCACCGCCGAGACCGGGATCAAGACCTACAAGTGGAACGTCGCCGACTACGAGCAGTCGAAGGC
>JALORM010000513.1 GCA_025458985.1 Paracoccaceae bacterium
GCTGATCCTGACCGTCGACGTGCCGGACGACAGCCGGCGGGAGCGGCAGCGGCGGGCGAACCTGACGCTGCCACCCAAGGTCGATGCCCGGATGATCTGGGAAATGCTGATCCACCCCGCCTGGACGCTGGGCACGCTGAGGGTCGGGCGCCCGCGGCTCAAGCTGGCCGAAAGCTACGCCCGGACGCGCGCCAGCCGGTCCTCGCTGGAGCACGCGGGCCACGTCATCCGCGGCACGCCGGACTGGGACACGCTGGCCGAGATCCGCGACCTCTGGCAGGGCGACCTGATCCTGAAGGGCGTGATGGACCCCGAGATCGCCGTACGGCTGCGCGAGGCCGGGGCCGATGCGATCTGGGTGTCGAACCACGGGGGGCGGCAGCTGGAAGGGGCGCCGGCGGCGATCACCATGCTGCCGAAGGTGCGTGCGGCGCTGGGGCCCGGGGTGCCCATCCTCTTCGACAGCGGCGTCGCAAGCGGCATGGACGTGCTGCGCGCCCTGGCACTGGGGGCCGATTTCGTGATGCTGGGCCGCGCCTGGCACTATGCCGTCGCCGCCCTGGGCGCGAGGGGGCCCGCGCACCTACACCACATCCTGACCGAGGACATGCGGCTCAACATGGCGCAGGTCGGGGCTCACCGCCTGGCCGACCTGCCGGACCGGCTCTGTCCGGACCGCTGATCGTCGGCGCGGCGACCGGGCAGAAAGCGCATCTCTCCGTATTGCCGGGTATTGCGCCGCATCGCAGCACGCCTAGAGTGCCCTGCGCGCAGGGGGAACAGCAGAAATGGCCGAATTCAGGAAGATCCTCATCGCCAACCGGGGCGAGATCGCGATCCGCGTGATGCGGGCGGCGAACGAGCTCGGCAAGCGGACGGTCGCGGTCTATGCCGAGGAGGACAAGCTGAGCCTCCACCGCTTCAAGGCCGACGAGGCCTACCGGATCGGCGCGGGGCTGGGACCGGTGCACGCCTACCTCTCGATCCCCGAGATCATCCGGGTCGCCCGCGAAAGCGGCGCCGATGCGATCCACCCGGGCTACGGGCTTCTGAGCGAGAACCCCGATTTCGTCGAGGCCTGCCAGGCCGCCGGCATCGCCTTCATCGGCCCGACCGCCGAGACGATGAGGAAGCTTGGCGACAAGGCGTCCGCCCGCAAGGTCGCCATCGCGGCGGGATCGCGAAGGAAGCCGAGGCGATCGGCTATCCTCTGATGCTCAAGGCCTCGTGGGGCGGGGGCGGGCGCGGGATGCGGCCGATCCAGAAGCCCGAGGAGCTAGAGGAGAAGATCCGCGAGGGGCGGCGCGAGGCCGAGGCCGCCTTCGGCAACGGCGAGGGCTATCTGGAAAAGATGATCCTGCGCGCGCGCCACGTCGAGGTGCAGATCCTCGGCGACAAGCAGGGCAACATCTACCACCTGTGGGAACGCGACTGTTCGGTGCAGCGCCGCAACCAGAAGGTCGTCGAGCGCAGTTCCTGATGGATATGGAGACGGGCAGGTTCTACTTCATCGAGGTGAACCCCCGCGTGCAGGTCGAACACACGGTCACCGAAGAGGTGACGGGGATCGACATCGTCCAGGCGCAGATCAAGATCGCCGAGGGCAAGAGCCTTGTCGAGGCGACGGGCACCGCCAGCCAGTACGACGTGCAGCTGCACGGCCACGCGATCCAGTGCCGGATCACGACCGAGGATCCGCTGAACAACTTCATCCCCGACTACGGCCGCATCACCGCCTATCGCGGCGCGACGGGGATGGGCATAAGGCTGGACGGCGGCACCGCCTACTCGGGCGCGGTCATCACGCGCTACTACGACTCGCTCCTGGAAAAGGTGACCGCCTGGGCGCCGACCCCCGAGGCCGCCATCGCGCGGATCGACCGGGCGCTGCGCGAGTTCCGCATCCGCGGCGTGGCCACGAATATCGCCTTCGTCGAGAACCTGCTGAAGCACCCGCAGTTCCTGAACAACGCCTATCACACCAAGTTCATTGACCAGACGCCCGAGCTGTTCCACTTCCGCAAGCGGCGCGACCGGGCGACGAAGATCCTGACCTACATCGCCGACATCACCGTGAACGGCCACCCCGAGACGGCGGGCCGCCCCATGCCGCGGGCCGACGTGCGGTTGCCGAAGCCGCCCGCGACGCGCGGCGACGTGCCCCCCGGCACCAAGACCCTGCTGGACGAGAAGGGGCCGAAGGCGGTCGCCGACTGGATGCTGGCGCAAAGCCGCGTGCTTGTCACAGACACCACGATGCGCGACGCGCACCAGTCGCTGCTGGCGACCCGGATGCGGTCGATCGACATGATCCGCGTCGCGCCCGCCTACGCCACCAACATGCCCGGGCTCTTCAGCGTCGAATGCTGGGGCGGCGCCACCTTCGACGTGGCCTACCGCTTCCTGCAGGAATGCCCCTGGCAGCGGCTGCGCGACCTGCGCACGCGGATGCCGAACCTGCTGCTGCAGATGCTTCTGCGCGGCGCGAACGGGGTCGGCTACACCAACTATCCCGACAACGTGGTGAAGTTCTTCGTCCGCCAGGCGGCCGAGACGGGCGTCGACGTCTTCCGCGTGTTCGACAGCCTGAACTGGGTCGAGAACATGCGCGTCGCGATGGATGCGGTGCTCGACTCGGGGCGCATCCTGGAAGGC
>JALORM010000137.1 GCA_025458985.1 Paracoccaceae bacterium
CGCTTGTCTGCTATTCCGGCGACGACTCGCGGTTCGAATACATCTACAAGTTCGTCTCGTCGGCGCCCTACGCCGAGGGCGTCCGCGGTGAAATCCTCGACGAAGGAACGCTTTACGTCGCGAAGTTCAACGAGGACGGGGTTGGCGAGTGGCTGGCGCTCGCGCCGGGCCAGAACGGGCTGACGCCCGAGAACGGCTTCGCCGACCTGGCCGACATCCTGGTCAACACCCGCCTTGCGGCGGACTTCGTCGGCGCCACCAAGATGGACCGCCCGGAATGGGGCACGGTCGATCCGAACTCGGGCGAGGTCTACTTCACGCTGACCAACAACAACGCGGGCCGAGAACAACTTCGGCCAGATCGTGCGCTGGCGCTATGCCGACAACGACCACACCCAGACCGCCTTTGACTGGGATCTGTTCGTGATCGCCGGCACGGCGAACCAGTCGGCCACGTTCAACGGCCTCGCGCTGGGCGACGACAACATCTTCGCCTGCCCCGACGGCATCTGGTGCGATGCCGACAGCCGGCTCTGGATCCAGACCGACATGGGCGACCTCGGGCCGGACTACGAAGGGCCGCTCAAGGCCTTCGGGATGAACCAGATGCTGGCGGCCGACCCGAAGACGGGCGAGATCCGCCGGTTCCTGACCGGACCCTGGGGCCAGGAAGTGACCGGCGTCATCACCACGCCCGACAAGCGCACGATGTTCGTCAACTTCCAGCACCCGGGCGGCCACGCCTCGGCCGACCAGTTCGCGGCGGGCGACTACGGCTCGTCCTTCCCCGACGGGGCCGGCACCGTGCCGCGGTCGGCGACGATCGTCATCACCCGCGAGGACGGCGGCGAGATCGGGGCCTGACGCCCCGTCTGCTTGGCCTTGCGTCGCCCCGCTCCGGCGGGGCGGCGTTTCATTGGTGCAGGAAACCCGGGGCGCCGGCGTCGGAGGGGTCACACCACCGCGCAGGAGAAGGCCAGGAAGCGGCCGTCCCGGTTGCCGGTGATGCTGCCCATCGGCTTCGGCTCGAACCCCATGCGCTGGGCCATGCGCAGGAAGGCGGGCGGGCCGAGGAAGAGGCAGCAGGTGGCCTCGATCTGGCGCAGCCAGACGTTCACCGCGCTCAGCACAAGTTCGGCGACGCCGGGCTGCGTGGCGGTCAGGCGCGTCAGTTCCCACACCCGCGGATCGACCGGCGGCTCGTCGGTGCAGATGTCGCTCGGCAGGCCGGGCAGGTGTTCGAAGAAGGCATCGCGGATCATGTAGCTGTAGACCATCTTGCCCGAGCCGAAGGCCCAGTCGGTCCGGATCAGCCGCGCCCCGCCTACCACCTCGTCATCGCGATGGGCGATCACGTAGACGGCGCCGAAATAGTCGTACTGTTCGAACTCCATGTCGGAGCGGTGGTAGAGATCCCAGTTCATCCGGTCGACGAAGACCGCCTTGCGCAGTTCGAAGAACCGCGTCACGAGGTTCCAGCGCCCGCAGTCCTGCGGGAACTGGAGGATCGAGATCTCGACCTGATGGCCGACCATCCTAGTGGCGCACCAGGCGCATGCGATCGAGCTGCTCGGCGGTGTAGTCCGCCTGGCCAAGGAACCGGACGCTCTGAGACCTGGTGTGGATGAACCACACGCCGGCGACGTTGACCTCTAGGGTCACGATCTCGTCCTCCGCAAACCGTTCGAAGTGTTCCAGAAGGCTTTCGGCCATGTCACGCGACAGGCGAATGCGGAAGCGGGAAGAATCAGATCCGTCCATGATCACTCGTGTGTTGCACGTTCAGGCTGTAGTGCAGCCGGGGAAAGACGCAATCATAACTTTATGATAGTAGGCGGATGGATTATACAATGGTATAATTGTCGCGAGGTAAATGGAAGAATGAACGCCCCCCCGAAGGAGATCAGCGGGATCCCCGCCCTGGATGCCGCGCTGCCGGCGCTGCGTCTGCTCGGGCCATCGGGATTCATCGTGGCGCACAACATCACCTTCCGGGGGCCGGAGTACTACCATTCGGAGTACCCCAAGGGCTGGCAGCGCGAGTACGAGTCGAAGAGCTACGCCTACTTCGACCCCGTCCTGCTGTGGAACATCATGAACACCGGAGACCGGCGCTGGTCTGACGTGAAGCTGCCCGACCTTCGTGGCGTTCTGAAGGCGGCGCGGGCCTACAACCTGAACTTCGGCGCCTCCTTCGCGCGCAGCCGCAAGGGCAAGAAGTCGATCCTCACGATCGCGCGCGCCGACCGCGAGTTCACCGACGAAGAGATGGCGTTCCTGTCGGCGACGTTCGAGCAGATGATGGACAACCTCGAAAGCGACATGGGCGGGGGCCTCACGCCGGTCGAGCTCGAGACGCTGCGCTGCCTGCGCGACGGGATGACCTACAACGAGGCGGCCGAGCTGCTGAAGGTCTCGGTGCCCACGGTGAAGGCCCGGGTCGAGAAGATCCGCAGCAAGCTTGGCGCGCGCAACGCGATGCAGGCACTGGCGATCGCGCTGCAGCGCAAGCTGATCTGAGTCCGCCGCCTTCCGCCCCCCGCCTTGCGCCGCGCGACCGCATCGCATAATCAGCGCGCGCCCGACCCCGCAGCCCGAGGATGCGATGCCGCTTCTGGTGATGAAATTCGGTGGCACCTCCGTGGCCGATCTGTCGCGGATCGCCAATGCCGCCCAGAAGGTGCAGCGCGAGGTCGAGCGCGGCTACGACGTGATCGTGATCGTGAGCGCCATGGCCGGCAAGACCAACGAACTGGTCGGCTGGGTGGAACAGACCTCGCCCTTCTTCGATGCGCGCGAATACGACGCCGTGACCTCGTCGGGCGAGAACGTGACCGCGGGGCTGATGGCGCTGAGGCTTCAGGAGATGGGCATCCCCGCACGGTCCTGGCAGGGCTGGCAGGTGCCCCTTCTGACCAACTCGGCGCATTCCTCGGCCCGGATCGAGGACATCCCGCGCGCCAACATCGACCGCAAGTTCGCCGACCGCGGCGGGTCCGACACGACGGCCGTCGCCTTCGCCGCCGCCTTCGCCGCCGAGCGCTGCGACATCTATACCGATGTCGACGGCGTCTACACGACCGACCCGCGGATCAGTTCCAAGGCGCGCAAGCTCGACCGCATCGCCTTCGAGGAGATGCTGGAGCTTGCCTCGCTGGGCGCCAAGGTGCTGCAGACCCGCTCGGTCGAGCTTGCCATGCGCTACAAGGTGAAGCTCCGCGTACTGTCGAGCTTCGAGGACAACGACGAGACGTCGGGCACCCTGGTCTGTGCCGAGGAGGACATCGTGGAAAGCAACGTTGTGGCGGGCGTGGCCTATTCGCGCGACGAGGCCAAGATGACGCTGATCTCGGTCGCCGACCGCCCCGGCATCGCCGCGGCGATCTTCGGGCCGCTGGCGGATGCCGGCGTCAATGTCGACATGATCGTCCAGAACATCGCCGAGGAAGGCCGCACCGACATGACCTTCTCGTGCCCGGTCGATCAGGTGAAGCGGGCCGAAAAGGCGATGACCGAGGCGCGCGACCGGGGCGACATCCAGTTTTCCGAACTGGTCGCCGACAAGGACGTCGCCAAGGTCTCGGTGGTCGGCATCGGGATGCGCAGCCACGCCGGCGTCGCCTCGCGCATGTTCAAGGCATTGGCCGCCGAAGGCATCAACATCAAGGTCATCACCACCTCCGAGATCAAGATCTCGGTCCTGATCGACCGCAAGTACATGGAACTGGCTGTCCAGGCGCTGCACGACACGTTCGAGCTGGAAAAGGCGGGGTGAGGGTCACCACGGCTCGACCCCCGGCGGCAGCTCGATCTCGTATCGGCCGTCCTCGTAAATGCGGCCGGTCGCCCTGTCGCAGCTCAGGATGACCCCGTAATCCGCGCCGCGCTGCTGCAAGATCGGATAACCGGTGCAGGGGTCCGTGTCGGCCTGGCGCGCTGCCGCCCGGAACGGTGCCTGAACGGTGGGAATGCGGTCCTTCAGGAACATCGAGAACGTGCAGCTCGCCTGACTGCGCCGGGGCGCGTCGTCGTCCTCGGTTCCGGCGGCACCCGCGCCTGAATCGTCCGCCGGCTCCGCCCCGCCGTCCTTGCACGAGAACGATATCGTGGGCTCGCGCTGGCTGTCCCAGTGGTAGTGCGACACCCTGACCTCGGTGATCGACCCGGGCTCGAGCACCAGCCGGGCTTCCTTGTACCTGACGTTGGTCGACCCCAGGAATGCCGCATTCATCGCCTCGGCCAGGAAGACCGAGGCCAGGACTTCATCGCCCCCCATCAGCAGGGCCTCGGCGATCATGTTGTCGCCATCGATCCTGCGCCCGTTCGAGAAGCGCGCCGTGACCACGACATTGCCGGCCTCGTGCTGCACCACCCGCGTCGTGATGTGCTGGGCCGTACCGGTCTCGTCGGTCCGTTCCCACACCCGCGATTGGGTCGCGCCAGGGCCTGCGGTCAGCAGGAGGGTGGCAAAGACGGGGGTGACAAGGAGGGGGGTCGGGGGTTTCCACATGGGCCGAAAAGTTCCTCCACGGATGCGATCCAGAGGCACAGGATGGGGCACAACCGGCTGCCAGACAACCGCCCGAAGGGCTGGGCCGGGGTCGGGCCGTGACGGTCCCCGCCCATGGTGGAGGGTTCAGAGGCCGCGGCGGATCGCTGCCGCGGCCCTCGCGGCCCAGTCGGCGTAGACCGCCGCGCCCGGGTGGAAGCCGTCGGGCGACATGCGGGCGGCGTCGAGCGGGATGTCGCCCGGCAGGAACACCGTGTCGGCCCGGCCCGCAATGGCCAGTCTCAGGGCCGCGTCGAAGCGGTCGGCACGCGCGCCGAGGACCCGCGCCAGCGCGCCCGGCAGCGCCGGGAAGCTGCCCATCGGCGGCAGGCCCGAAGCGACGATCAGCCGGACGCCGAAACGCTCTCGCAAGAGCGCGTGCAACGCGTCGGTCCGGTCGAGCCAGCGGCCGAGCGGCACCCCGTTCTTGACGTCGTTCACCCCGAGCGCGGTCAGCGCCACGTCGAAGGCGGCGGGCGGCTCCTGCCGCAGGCGGGTCAGCGCCCCCGCGGTGGTCGCGCCCGACCGGGCGATCAGCTGCCAGCCGACATCGAAGTCGGAGGCCAGCGCCCGGGCGGTCTGTGCCGCCAGCGCCTCGGACTGGTGCGCCACGCCGACGCCGGCGGCCGAGGAATCGCCCACGACCAGCAATCGCATCCGGGGCCCCGACCCGACGCGGCCGCTGCGCGGGCCGGCGGCCTCGGGCAGGCGCGGGACGCGGCCGGCGACCCAGGCCGCCTGCGCGGCCAGGACGGGCAGCGCGGCCAGCATCCGCAGCCGGTTCGACCGCGGTCCGAGGGCGTTCGGAGGCAGGCTCATGCAGCCGTCTTACACGCATGGGGCGAGCGGCCGCCAGCCCTCGACCGTTGCACGGCCCGGGCGCCCCGGATATGCGTTCGGAAACACCCGCCGGAGAAACCGGCGCGGCAACAGCGGGGGCCGATGCCCGAACGGACCGAATCCGACAGCCGCAAGCTGCTCCGCCGCTTGCGGGATACCCTCGCCGAGCCCGGCGAAGGGCAGGAGCGGCTGGACCGGATCACCCACCTGATCGCCGATTCGATGCAGACCGAGGTCTGCTCGATCTATCTCTTCCGCGATGCCGAGACGCTGGAGCTTTGCGCCACCGAGGGCCTGCGCAAGGAGGCCGTCCACCAGACGCGGATGCGCCTTGGCGAGGGACTTGTCGGCCGCGTGGCCTACACCGCTCAGCCGGTCAATACCGGCAACGCCCCGGCCGAGAAGGGCTTCCGCTACATGCCCGAGACCGGCGAGGAGATCTATTCCTCGTTCCTCGGGGTGCCGATCCAGCGCCTGGGCGAACGACTGGGCGTGCTGGTGGTGCAGTCTCGGGAGGCGCGGCAGTATTCCGACGACGAGGTCTATGCTCTCGAGGTCGTGGCCATGGTGCTGGCCGAGATGACCGAGCTTGGCGTCTTCGTCGGCGAAGGCGAGGCGATGAGCGCCCGGCACAAGCAGCCGGTCCTGTTCCGCGGCGTCAGTGGCCAGGAGGGCACCGCCGAGGGCCGGGTCTGGCTGCACGAGCCGCGCGTCGTCGTCACCAATCCGGTCGGCGACGATCCGAAGGTCGAGATGGACCGCCTGAACAAGGCGATGGAGGACTTGCGCCTGTCGGTCGACGACCTTCTGGCCGACACCGAGGGCACCCCGCCCGAGCACCGCGAGGTGCTGGAGACCTACCGCATGTTCGCCCATTCCAAGGGCTGGGTCAGACGGATGGAGGCCGACATCGCGCGGGGTCTGTCGGCCGAGGCGGCGGTCGAGAAAGAGCAGTCTTCGGCACGGGCGCGGATGCAGCAGGTTCCCGATGCCTACCTGCGCGACCGCCTGCACGACCTCGACGACATCTCGAACCGCCTGCTGCGCCTCCTGACCGGCCAGGGGCGGGCAACGGGTGCGGTGCTGCCCGACAATCCGATCCTCGTGGCGCGGAGCATCGGGCCGGGCGAGCTTCTGGAATACGGGCGGGCGCTGAAGGGCGTGGTGCTGGAGGAAGGCTCGGTCGGCTCTCATGCCGCCATCGTCGCCCGGGCGCTGGCGATCCCGCTTGTCATCAATGCCGAGAGGATCACCGCCGAAGCGCTGAACGGCGACCCGATCCTGGTCGACGGCGATCAGGGCCTTGTGCACCTGCGCCCCGAGGACAGCGTCGCGACCGCCTTTCGCGACAAGATCGCCATGCAGGCCAAGGCGCAGGAGCGCTACGCCTCGATCCGCGAGCTGCCGGCGCAGGCGCGCTGCGGCACCATCGTCGCGCTGCACATGAATGCAGGCCTGATGGCCGACCTGCCCTCGCTTGCGGGGTCGGGCGCCGAGGGCGTGGGGCTCTTCCGCACCGAGCTTCAGTTCCTGATCCGCAACCAGGTGCCGCGGCGCGGGGAACTCGCCGCGCTTTATGCGCGCGTGATGCAGGCCGCGAAGGGCAAGCGGGTGGTGTTCCGCACGCTCGACATCGGGTCCGACAAGGTGCTGCCCTACATGCGCCGTCCGGACGAGCCGAACCCGGCGCTCGGCTGGCGCGCGATCCGGGTCGGGCTCGACAAGCCAGGCGTCATGCGCATGCAGCTCCAGGCGCTGCTGCGCGCCGCCGACGGGCGGCCCTTGTCGGTGATGTTCCCCTTCGTGGCCGAGGCCGACGAGTTCTTCGCCGCGCGGAAGATGATGCTGGCCGAGGTGGAGCGCGAGCGGCGGCTTGGCCATGTTCTGCCGGCGCGGATCGAGATCGGCGCGATGCTCGAGACGCCGAGCCTGGCCTTTGCGCCGGACCGCTTCTTCGAGGCGGCCGACTTCGTGTCCGTCGGTGGCAACGACCTCAAGCAGTTCTTCTTCGCCGCCGACCGCGAGAACGAACTGGTGCGCCGGCGCTACGACATGCTGAACACGAGCTACCTCGCCTTTCTCGAAGGGATCGTGGCGCGCTGCGCGGGGGCCGGAACGCCGCTGTCGTTCTGCGGCGAGGACGCGGGACGGCCGATCGAGGCGATCGCGCTGGCGGCGGTGGGCTTCCGGATGCTGTCGATGCGCCCGGCCTCGATCGGGCCGGTCAAGCACGTCCTGAGGCGGGTGGACCTCGACGAGGCCCGCGGCGTGATCGAGGCCGCAAAGGCCGCGGGCGAGACCAGCGCGCGGGGTCGCCTGATGGAATGGCTCAAGGGACAGATCTGACGGCGGGACCCCGGCCGCGGCGCCCGCCTTCCGGCGCCACTGCGACCGGCAACGCGCAAGGCTTTGCATTCCCCGCCCCGCCATGACAAGGAGCGCCCGGACCCCACAGGGAGCGCGCGCCGATGATCCTTTACCCTGCCATCGACCTCAAGGACGGCCAG
This sequence comes from Paracoccaceae bacterium, assembly GCA_025458985.1. Classification (GTDB taxonomy): domain Bacteria; phylum Pseudomonadota; class Alphaproteobacteria; order Rhodobacterales; family Rhodobacteraceae; genus JALORM01. The sequence continues at coordinate 7,897 of JALORM010000137.1, forward strand.
TGCGTGCGGCTTCTGCGCGGCGAGATGGAGGCGGCGACCGTCTTCGGCGACGACCCCGCCGCCCAGGCTGCGGCCTTTGCGGCGGCAGGCTGCGAATGGCTGCACCTTGTCGACCTCAACGGCGCCTTCGCCGGCAGGCCGGTCAACGCGGCCGCGGTCGAGGCGATCCTTGGCGCCGTCGCGGTGCCTTGCCAGCTGGGCGGCGGCATCCGCGACATGGGTACCATCGCGATGTGGCTCGAAAAGGGCCTGGCGCGGGTCATCCTCGGCACCGTCGCGGTCGAGGACCCCGCCCTGGTGCGCGAGGCCGCCCGCGCCTTCCCGGGCCGCGTCGCGGTCGGGATCGACGCGCGCGCCGGCCGGGTCGCGACACGCGGCTGGGCCGAGGAGACGGACGTTCAGGCAACCGACCTGGCGCGGTCGTTCGAGGATGCGGGCGTCGCGGCCCTCATCTACACCGACATCGACCGCGACGGCGCGATGGCCGGGCCGAACGTCGCCGCGACCGAGGCGCTGGCCCGCGCCGTCGCGATCCCCGTGATCGCCTCGGGCGGGGTGTCG
>JALORM010000138.1 GCA_025458985.1 Paracoccaceae bacterium
GCGCTGCCGCCGCACGAGCTGCCCATCGTCGTCACCGGCCTTGGCGAGGAAGAGCTGGGCCGCGACGGGACCGAAGGTGCGATGAAGCGGGCCTGGAAGACGCTCGACCCGGCGCTGCCGGCGGTGGTCGTCACCGGAAGCATCGCCGAGATGATCGGCGGTGGGGTCACGCCGCAGGGCACGAACATCCAGCGCTTCCTACCGCGCACCATCGACGAGGACCAGTGGGAAGCCGCCGACCGGGCGATGACCTGGATCTTCACCGAGTTCGGGATGACCAAGGGCCGGATGCCGCCCGAGGCGCCGCGCCCCGAAGGCGGCAAGCCGCGGGTGAACATCCTTGGCCCGATGTACGGCACCTTCAACATGCCCTCGGACCTTGCCGAGATCCGCCGCCTCGCCGAGGGGATCGGCGCCGAGGTCAACATGGTGATGCCGCTGGGCAGCCACCTGGCCGAGATGCGCAACCTCGTCAATGCCGACGTCAACGTGGTGATGTATCGCGAATTCGGCCGCGGGCTCGCCGAGGTTCTGGGCAAGCCATACCTTCAGGCACCCGTCGGGATCGAGTCGACGACGCTGTTCCTGCGCAAGCTGGGCGAGCTTCTGGGTCTGGACCCCGAGCCCTTCATCGCGCGCGAGAAGCATTCGACGATCAAACCGGTCTGGGACCTCTGGCGCAGCGTGACGCAGGACTTCTTCGCGACCGCGAGCTTCGCCATTGTCGCGAACGAGACCTATGCCCGCGGCGTAAGGCACTTCCTCGAGACCGACCTCGGGCTGCCTTGCGCCTTCGCGGTCGCACGCAAGCGTGGCTCGAAGACCGACAACGACGCGGTGCGCGCGATGATGCGCGCGAAGCGCCCGCTCGTCGTCATGGGCTCGATCAACGAGAAGATGTACCTGGCCGAGCTGGCGCAGGGCCACGGGCCGCGGCCGGCGTTCATCCCGGCCTCGTTCCCCGGCGCCGCGATCCGGCGTGCCACCGGAACGCCCTTCATGGGTTACGCGGGCGCGACCTGGATCGTGCAGGAGGTGTGCAACGCGCTGTTCGATGCGCTCTTCCACATCCTCCCGCTGGGATCGGAGATGGACAGCGCCGCCGCCACGCCGACAACGCTGCGCCGCGATTTCCCCTGGGACGAGGACGCGCGCGCCGCACTCGACCGGATCGTGGCCGAACACCCGATCCTCACCCGCATTTCCGCCGCCAAGCAGCTGCGCGACGCCGCCGAGCGCGCCGCGCTGGAAGCCGGCGCCGAGCGGGTGGTCATCGAAACCGTCCGCGGGCTCGTGCCCGCGGGCCCGACGGACGAAACGGGAGGAGCCTGAAAATGGCCGACCAGACGACCGACCTTCCCATCACGCGGACGAAGCCGCCCAAGGCCGAGTTCTACACCTACTTCGCGCTGATCTTCGCCGCCACGCTGCCGCTTGCGGCGCTGACCTGGCTGCTGGCGGCCGCGCGGCAGGGACGGCTGCCCGAGAAGGGGCCGCTGGCGCGCGCCTGGAGCCAGGCACGGATCATCACGCCGATGATCTTCTCGGCCTGAGCGCCGGCAGGAGTTACGGGCGGGCCTGCGGGTCCGTCCGGAAAGAGGTTTCCGGGTCCGCCTCGGCGGGGCCGGAAGTGCCGGCGGACGATCCGCCGGGGCCCAGCCGCCGGGAGGCGCGGCATCAGTCATACTCTCCGGAGGACCTTCAATGGCTGATAGAACCGACCTGTCCTTCACAGGTCTGACCGACGAGCAGGCCCAGGAACTGCACGCGGTGTACATGAGCGGGCTCTGGCTTTTCGTGGCCGTGGCCATCGTCGCTCATATCGCCACGTACATCTGGGCGCCGTGGTTCTGAGGAGGATCGCAAGATGGCCAAGTTCTACAAGATCTGGATGATCTTCGATCCGCGCCGTGTGTTCGTCGCACAGGGCGTGTTCCTCTTCCTTCTGGCCGTGATGATTCACCTCGTGGTGCTTTCGTCCGGCCTGAACTGGTTCGAAGTCGCGGCCGAGCGCAAGGCCGCGGCGATGACCCAGTGAGGCACTCGTCGACTTGAAAGTGCTCGCGGGCGGCGGCCGGAGGCCATCGCCCGCGGCAAACCGCAGACGCAAGTTTACCGACGGCTGACCCCGCCCAAGCGAGACAAGCCGCCAAAAGCGGAGACGAGACTCATGGCACTGCTGAGCTTCGAACGGAAGTATCGCATCCGCGGGGGAACCCTGATCGGTGGCGATCTCTTCGATTTCTGGGTTGGCCCGTTCTACGTGGGGTTCTTCGGGGTCACGACGCTGTTCTTTTCGGCGCTCGGGACGCTCCTGATCTTCTACGGCGCGGCGCTTCAGGGAACCTTCAACCCCTGGACGATCAACATCGCCCCGCCCGACCTGAGCTATGGCCTGGGCCTCGCGCCCCTGGCCGAAGGGGGCCTGTGGCAGATCATCACGATCTGCGCCATCGGCGCCTTCGTCAGCTGGGCGCTGCGCGAGGTCGAGATCTGCCGCAAGCTGGGCATCGGGTACCACGTGCCCTTCGCCTTCAGCTTCGCGATCCTCGCCTACGTGACATTGGTGGTGATCCGCCCGGTCCTGATGGGGGCCTGGGGGCACGGCTTTCCCTACGGCATCTTCAGCCACCTCGACTGGGTGTCGAACACTGGCTACGCCTACCTGCACTTCCACTATAACCCGGCCCACATGCTGGCGGTGACCTTCTTCTTCACCACCACGCTGGCGCTGGCGCTGCACGGCGCGCTCATCCTCTCGGCGGCGAACCCCGAGAAGGGCGAGGAGATGCGGACCCCCGACCACGAGGACACGTTCTTCCGTGACTTCATCGGCTATTCGGTGGGCACGCTCGGCATCCACCGCCTGGGTCTGCTGCTGGCGCTGAACGCGGGGTTCTGGTCGGCAGTCTGCATCGTGATTTCCGGGCCCGTCTGGACCAAGGGCTGGCCCGAATGGTGGAACTGGTGGCTCGACCTGCCGATCTGGCCGGCAGCCCAGGCCGCGGGAGGGATGTGAGCCATGCCCGAGTATCAGAACATCTTCACCCAGGTTCAGGTCCAGGGGGCCCCGGAATGGGGCATGGACAACGAATTCAACATGATGGAGGAGCGGGCCGGCACGCCCCGCTACTCCACCCTGGTCGGCTGGCTCGGCAACGCCCAGCTGGGGCCGATCTACCTCGGATCGGCGGGGGTGATCTCGCTGGCCACGGGTCTGCTGTGGTTCGTCATCGTGGGCTTCAACATGCTGGCGCAGGTCGGCTGGTCGCTGCCCGAGTTCCTGCGCCAGCTGTTCTGGCTGGCGCTGGAACCGCCGAGCCCGCAGTACGGGCTGACCATTCCGCCCCTGAACGATGGCGGCTGGTACATCATCGCGTCCTTCTTCCTTCTGGTCAGCGTGATGATGTGGTGGGTGCGTACCTACCGTCTGGCGATGAAGCACAAGATGGGCAAGCACGTCGCCTGGGCGTTCCTGTCCGCGATCTGGCTGTTCCTCGTGCTTGGCCTGTTCCGGCCCATCCTGATGGGATCGTGGAGCGAGGCCGTGCCCTACGGCATCTTCCCGCATCTCGATTGGACGACCGCCTTCTCGATCCGCTACGGCAACCTCTACTACAACCCCTTCCACTGCCTATCGATCGTGTTCCTCTATGGCTCGGTGCTGCTCTTCGCGATGCACGGCGCCACGATCCTTGCCGTGTCCCGCTTTGGCGGCGACCGGGAGCTGGAGCAGATCGTCGACCGCGGCACGGCGTCCGAGCGGGCCGCCCTGTTCTGGCGCTGGACGATGGGCTTCAACGCCACGATGGAAGGCATCCACCGCTGGGCGTGGTGGTTCGCCGTCCTGACGCCGATCACCGGCGGCATCGGGATCCTGCTCACCGGAACGGTCGTCGACAACTGGTTCATCTGGGCGCAGGAGCACAACTTCGCCCCCACCTACCTCGAGCCCTACGGCTACGAGGCCTATGTGACGGGAGGGAACTGATCCATGTTGCCGAAGTGGTATGACAAGTGGGTCTCGGAAAACCCGAAGGACATCTTCGGGCCGGCGATCCTGATCGGCGCGGTGGGCGGTGCGGTTCTGGTGGCGGCGCTGCTTGTCACCTGGGGCCGGCCTCTGGCGGTCGAGGCCGTGCAGACCGGGCCAAGGGGCACGGGCATGTCGGTGACGAAGTTCGTCTCGGACCGTGCCACCCCGGACCCGACCGCGGCGGCCTATGTCTCGGTCGCGCCGGTGGTGCCGCAGCCGGGCGACGCCCGGGCACGGACCGCGGTGCCGGGCGCCGAAGCTGCGCTGGGCGACCTGACGGCCGCGAACTACGAGCGGCTGGTCGGCCAGATGCGCGAGTGGACGGGCATCCCCGACCTCTTCGCGGGCGAGGAGAACTACCAGACGGTCGTCGCCCGCAGCATGATCCAGATGACGCAGAACCTGAACGAGAACTGGGAGGGGCACGTGAACCTCTCGGGTCAGGCAGGGGTGAACTGCTACACCTGCCACCGCGGCCAGCCGGTCCCGACAGGCGTCTGGTTCAAGATCACGCCGGTGTCCGAGGCCACGGCGGGCTGGGCGTCGGTGCAGAACCGCACCACTGTCCAGTCGGGGTCGACCTCGCTGCCCTCGGACGCGCTCGAGAAGTACCTTCTGGACGGCGAGACGATCGCGGTCCACGACCTCGAGAGCCGCGTTGCCCAGGACGTCACCGACGGGTCCTCGCCGACCTGGCAGAACACCGAACGAACCTTCAGCCTGATGAACTACTTCGACAACGCGCTGGGGGTGAACTGCGTCTTCTGCCACAACAGCCGGGCCTTCTACGACGTTGGGCAGAACACGCCCCAGTGGGCGCAGGCGCAGCTGGCCATCGGCATGGTCCAGGAGCTGAACATCGACTACATGACCCCGCTTCAGGACGTGCTGCCGCCCGAGCGGCTGGGCGCGCAGGGCGATGTGCCGAAGATCGGCTGCATGACCTGCCACAAGGGTTACCAGAGGCCGCTGGGCGGGATGGACATGGTGTCCGACTGGCCCGAGCTCAGGGCCTCCGGCGAGCCGGTCTACCAATGAGCGCGGGCGGCCATCGGACTGCGTCCGGGGCCGCCTTGCATCACGGGGTCGGGCGGGTCGCTCCGCCCGAACTTCGGGGCCTCCACACCCCGGTTCCCTTCCTGTTGGCTACAGGACACCTGGCGCCGCGGGAGTACCCCTCCTGCGGCGCCCTTTTCCTGAAGGGAGGCGCCTCATGACACGCCCCGACACGCCCACGCTGGACCGCGTCGCCGGACCCGCAGACCTGCGCGCGCTGAGTGACGCCGACCTTGCTGTCCTTGCCCGGGAACTGCGCGCCGAGGTGATCGATGCCGTCAGCGTGACCGGAGGGCATCTCGGCTCTTCGCTGGGGGTGGTCGAGCTGACCGTGGCGATCCACGCGGTCTTCAACACGCCCTTCGACAAGCTGATCTGGGACGTGGGTCACCAGTGCTATCCGCACAAGGTGCTGACCGGGCGGCGCGACCGGATCCGCACGCTGCGCCAGGAAGGCGGGCTGTCGGGCTTCACCAAGCGGTCGGAAAGCGAATACGACCCCTTCGGCGCGGCGCATTCCTCGACGAATACGACCCCTTCGGCGCGGCGCATTCCTCGACGTCGATCTCGGCCGCGCTGGGCTTCGCAGTGGGCCGCGACATGGGCCGGCCGACCGGCGATGCCATCGCCGTGATCGGCGACGGGTCGATCAGTGCGGGGATGGCCTACGAGGCGATGAACAACGCAGGCCACGAGGGGCGGCGGCTCTTCGTCATCCTCAACGACAACGAGATGTCGATCGCCCCGCCCGTGGGCGCGATGTCGAAGTACCTCTCGGGCCTTTACGCCGGCACCTCGCCCTTCGCCGCCTTCCGCGACATGGCCGAAGGGTTCGAGCGCGCGCTGCCCGGACCCTTGCGCGACGGCGCCCGGCGGGCGCGGCAGCTCGTGACCGGGATGCCGGGCGGCGGGACCCTGTTCGAGGAACTGGGGTTCTCCTACATCGGCCCCATCGACGGGCATGACATGGGCCAGCTTCTGCCGGTCCTGCGGGCGGCCCGGGCGCGGGCGACGGGGCCGACGCTGATCCATGTCTGCACGGTCAAGGGCAAGGGCTACGCCCCGGCCGAAACCTCGGCCGACAAGTACCACGGGGTGGCGAAGTTCGACAGACGCTGACCGCCGAGGCAGAGCGTGACCCCCGCATCGTCGCGGTGACCGCCGCGATGCCCTCGGGCACCGGCCTCGACATCCTGGCGAAGCGTTTCCCGGCGCGCGTCTTCGACGTCGGCATCGCCGAACAGCACGGCGTGACCTTCGCCGCCGGCATGGCGGCGGCGGGCCTCAGGCCCTTCTGCGCGATCTATTCGACCTTCCTGCAGCGCGGCTACGACCAAGTGGTGCACGACGTGGCCCTGCAGGGGCTGCCGGTGCGGTTCGCCATCGACCGGGCGGGGCTGGTCGGCGCCGACGGGGCGACCCATGCGGGCGCCTTCGACGTTGCCTATCTGGCGAACCTGCCGGGCTTCACCGTGATGGCCGCGGGCGACGAGGCGGAACTGGTGCACATGGTCGCCACCGCCGCCGCCTTCGACGAGGGCCCCATCGCCTTCCGCTATCCGCGCGGCGAGGGGATGGGCGTCGACATGCCCGCGCGCGGACAGGTGCTGCAGATCGGCCGCGGCCGCGTGGTGCGCGAGGGGACGACGCTGGCGCTTCTGTCCTTCGGGGCGCACCTGTCCGAATGCCTGAGGGCCGCCGAAGAGCTGGAGGCGCGCGGTGTCTCGGTCACGGTCGCGGATGCCCGCTTCGCCAAGCCGCTCGACACCGACCTGATCGACCGGCTGCTGCGGGAGCACGCCGCGCTGGTGACGGTGGAGCAGGGGGCCGAAGGCGGCTTCGGCGCGCAGGTCCTGCACTGGCTGGCACGGACCGGGCGGCTCGACAGGGGCGTGGCCATCCGCACCATGACGCTTCCCGACCGGTTCATCGAACAGGCAAGTCCCGAGGCGATGTACCGCGATGCCGGCCTGACGGCGTCAGACATCGCCGCGACGGGGCTTCAGGCGCTGGGCGTGGCCGCACCGGACTTCGGACGCGCCCGCGCCTGACCCGGCAGTGCTGAGGGGGGCGCTATTCCTTCGGGCGCTGATCCCAGCGGTCGTCGAGGATGCGGTTCGCGTCGCCCTCGGGGTCGTCGAACTGCCGCGTCTTCATTGCCCAGACGAAGGCCAGAAGGCCGATGCCGCCCAGACCCAGCGATACGGGGATGAGAAGCGACAGGACCTCCATCCCTAGCGCCTCAGCCTGAGCGCGTTCGCCGTCACGCTGATCGACGAGGTCGACATGGCGATGGCGGCGGCAAGCGGCGTCGCGAAGCCGAGGATGGCGATGGGGACGGCCACCAGGTTGTAGAGGTTCGAGATGATGATGTTGCCCCACATCAGCCCGACCGCACGCCTCGCGACATCCAGCGCGTCGGCCACCGGCGCGAGGCTTTCGCCCAGCAGCACCACGTCCGACGCGGTCCGTGCGGCGTCGAGCGCCGAGGCGGGCGAGATCGAGACATGCGCGGCGGCAAGCGCCGCGGTGTCGTTGAGCCCGTCGCCCACCATCAGCACCTTGCGGCCCTCGGCCTTCAACCGCTCGACGTAGGCGGCCTTTTCTTCCGGCAGGACGCCCGAGCGGACGTGGTCG
>JALORM010000139.1 GCA_025458985.1 Paracoccaceae bacterium
GCGCCCGAAACCGAGCGTGCCGTCCGCGGCGAGGCGGATGCCCGCCCGCGCCAGCAGCCCGGGGGCCGCCGCCGACTGCGCGGCGACGCGGCGGCTGCCACTGACCAGCAGGTAGTCGCCAAGGCGCGCCAGCCGGTGCTCGGCCGCAAGGCGCGCAGCGGCGCGGGCGATTTCCTCGCGGTCGAGGTCCGCTAGCCATTCCAGCAGTTCCCGGGCCAGCGCGAGGGCGGTGCGCGATGGCCGCGCCGTTCGCTCCCGCCAGGCGATGCCCAGAACCCAGGCGACGCCACCTGCCTCGCGGCAGACCAGCGCGCCCTCCGCCGTCGGGTGCAGGACAGCCGCGCCCCGGATGTCCGCACCCAGCGACAGCTGCCGCGCCACGGTGCCCGCGCGGCCGAAGGTCCTGACGTCGGAGAACCGGGGACCGCCGGCGGTCTTGCCCAGCGCCACGCCCGCCACGCCGCCGAGGCCCGTCAGCGCGTCCAGAAGCGCGGGGACCGGGTCTTCGGTCTGTTGGCGGCAGGCGGGCTGTGTCATTGCAGGCGGAACGCAAATCCGCGCAGCGCCCCGACCAGGTCGACCCCGGGATCGAGACAGAGCTTTGCGCGCATGACCTGACGGCGCTTGCGCAGCGTGTCGGGCGAGAGCCCGAGGATGGCACAGAGCTCTGCCGGATCGCGGCCCTGCACCAGAAGCTCGGCCTCGTCGCATTCGCCCGGGGTGAAGCCGAACTCGCGCGCCAGCACCGCGCGGTCCACGCGTGCCGGAGCGCTCAGCGCCGCGTCCTTCAGCAACAGCGCGAAGGTCCGGGCGGCAGGCTCGTCGCCGACGCGCGACCGCGCCGCCGGCACCAGGGCGACGGTCAGGGCCGTCCGCCCCTGCCGGTCGCGGAGCGCAAGCGGACCATCCGGGACCGCGCCGCGCCCGAGACGGTGGAACCACATCTGAAGGTGCATGTCCGACAGGGTTTCCCGCGTCGGCGGCCGCGTTGGTCAGCCGCACCCGACCTGTGCCGTCCAGCAGGATCACGCCGAGGTCATCGCAGGACAGGAGCGCTTCGCCCTCTATCCCGCCCGGAACGCCGACCGCCGCAAGACGGTCGCGCCGCCGGGCTATGCCGAAGGCCGCGACCTCGTAGGCCTTGAGCGCCTCGATCTGCCGCGGTGCGCCCGCCGACCGTTCATGGAGCGTGACATAGGTGATGAACACCCGGCCAGGCCCGACCGGGCGCGCCTTGGTCACGAAGCTCGAACACTGCCCCTGCGGCGCCTTCGGCAGGCGGATCATCCGCAGGTCGCGCGCCTGCAGCGCGGGGTCGTCGAAAAGGTAGCGCCGGTCCGCTTCGGTGATCGCGGGCGCCTTGGGGATGTGACGGTAGCGGCGCCGGCCCGTCGTCAGGTTCACTTCGAGATTGTGAACGCCAAGAACATCGAGGTCGCCGTCGAGCGAGGCCTGAAGGGCAGCCAGGTCGGGGTCGAGGTCGACCGTGACGCCGTGGATGGGCGCGCCGAGCGCGGCCGGATCGTAGTGTCGCATGCGCGGTCACCTTCGCCAGTCCCTCCGGGCAAACTCGGCCCCGCCGCCGGCATTTCAAGGCGACCGGCGGGTTGCGGAAGATCGGCGGCAGAAAACCGCGCATTTACATAACATTGCCGGGCGGGGGCGTCCCGCGGGCGGCCGGACGTCCTAGTCAGGAGGCGTCGATGCGCCAGACGCATCGGCCAAAGCCGGTACCGGCCGCATCGGGCGCGGGCAGGACGGAAAGGAGAGTCCGGTTCTGTTGCGCCCGGTGCACCCGGGCGGCGAGGGCTAGTCGGTCGCGACGCGGCCGTAGGTGCGGCTCCGTCCGTCCTGACGCTCGTCGATCAGGCCGTCGGCCAGCATCCGGTCGATCGTCGAACGGGTCTGCTTGGGCGACGATCCGGTGCGCTCGACGATCTGCGCGACCGTCAGACGGTCGCCGCCCAGCGCCCGGAGGACCGCGATCTGCGCCGGCGGGACGGCAAGCGCGCCTGCGGGAACGAAGTAGAGCGCCCGGCCCGCGCCGTGCCGCTCGACCAGTCCGCGCGCCTCCAGCTGGTCGAAGATCAGCCGGACCTGCGTCGGCGTGAGGTCGGTCTGGCGCGCCGCCTCGGCGACGGTGGTCGACCCGCTCTCGCCGACATGATCGAGGACGCCACGCTGGCTGTCGGTCAGCTGCAGCACCTGGTCTTGGTTGACCAGGAAGAAGGCGCGCCCCGTTTCGGACCGGCCGACAATGCCCGCGGCCTCGAGCTTGTCGAGGTGGTAGCTGATCATGTCGATGCGCCCGTCGGCGCCGGGGATCGCCTCGGCCAGGGCGGCCCGCGTCATCGCCCCGCCCTCCAGGGCGGTGAGGATGCGCCTGTCGGTTTCGCTCAGGCCGGTCTCGCGCTGGCGGGTCGGCGCAACCGCGGTCGCGCGCCAGCCGTCGAAGCCGTCGCGCGCGATGGCGCCGGCGTCCCTCAGCTGGTTGAGGTGGCGCTGCAGCGGTTCGGCGGAACTGCGCCCGGCATAGGCGCGGCGCAGCTCCGACGTGCGGACCGGCCCGTTCTCGGCGATGAAGCCCAGAACCTCGCGCGCATCGCGGGCAAGCGAAAGGTCGATGCTGGGGTCGAGGTCGAGGTTGGCGGCAAGCGCATAGGTCGTCTCGCCCCGCGTGTTCTGCGGCGCATCGCCCAGCACCCGCACGATGCCGCGGCGCGCCAGGCGGTCGAGGTCGGCCGTCAGGGTGCCCGCAGAGACGCCGGCGCTTTCGGAGATCTCGCGCCGCGTCAGCTCGCCGCCGCGGTGCAGCGCGCGCACGATGGCCGCGTTGTTCGGCGACTGGTCGCGTTCGGTCAGATAGATCGGCGCGACATCGATCGAGGCGAAGGGCACCGGCCGCCCCGATACCGTCGTTGCCAGAGCGCGCTCCGGTTCCATCGGCCGGACTGCCGAAATCCAGCCGCCCTGGCCCTGGCGGATCAGCCCCTGCTGCTGGGCAAGGTCCGTGAGTGCGCCGGTGTTGCCCGGCACGCGCCCCATCGCCAGCGAGACCTTGCGGATCGAGATCGGCTGCCCCCTGGGCGCGATCGCCATGACCGCAAGCGCGACGCGCGCGCTGCGCGGAAGGTCGGGGACGTCGGCGTTCAGCGAGGTGAGCGTGTACCGCGTCAGGCTCGACGTCGAGACGCGGCGGGCGATGCCCGCCTCGACCAGCGCCTCGAGCCGTTCGGCGAACTGGGCCGTGCGCTGCCCGCTATGCCCGTGGCCGAGCCCGCTGGCCGCGACACCTTCGCTGGCCGAAATCTCGCCGCGTTCCAGCAGAAGGGCAATCACGACCTCGTCCATCTCGGTCGCCTCGCGGCCTGCCAGCTCGGCCGCGATGCGGCCGGCCGTGATTTCTGCGGGGTCGAGCCGGACGTAGTCCAGCTGCACCCGACGCCCGTCTGCGTCCGCGAAGGCGCCGGTTCCCAGCGTCTCGGCTTCGTCCGTCCGCTGACCCATCACGACCGTTGGCCTTACCCCCAGCGCACGCTGGAGCAGGACCGACACGGCGGGTCGGTCGACGAGCGGATCGGCCGCGGTGACCGAACTGCCCTCGCTGGCCTGCAGGTACTGGTCGATCGCGAGGACCAGGTCCAGCGTCACCGGCCCGTCGTCGACGTCCTCGAGCGGTCCCATGACGCTTTCGGCGCGGGCGCGCAGCGTGCGATCGTTGGGCAGGGCCTCGTCCAGCGTGGCGTCGTACGCGATGGGCTCGACCCAGCCGAGGATCTGCGGCACCCGCCCGGCCAGGGCCGCAAGGCGTGCCACCCGCGACAGGAATGCGTCGCCATCGGTCCAGCCGTAGACCGGCATGACGTCGGTGGCCCCAATTCCGTATTCGCTCCGCAGCCAGCCGTCGGCGCGCACGAGCAGTTCGGCGTTCGACAGGGCGCCCGCGTCTCCCAGCACCCGCAGAAGCTCTGGCGGCAGGCCGGCGGTGTTGCCCCCCGCTGCGGGCAGCGCGTTCACCCTGCGCAGGACGAAGGCGGCGGCGAGCCGGTCGCCCGACCGGTCGGAGAAGGCCGCCATGGCGGAAACCGATGCGGCCAGCGCGGCCGTGTCCGCCCGGGCGGCCGGCCCGAGAACCGACGCGTCGAGCCCGAGCCGCGCAAGGGCGCGCAGGCTGTCGGCGCGCTGCAGGCCGGTGTCGCTGGCCTGCGGCGCGGCCTGCTGCCCGCGCGTCGCGTCGGGCGCAGGCGTGACCGGGCCGGGGCCGCCGCCCGCGTCGCCGGCAGGCGCGGCGCCGTCATCGCCCGGGGGTGGCGGGCCGTCATGCGTTGCCGGTCCCGTCGGCGGGTCTGGCGGCGGGGCGTCGCCGAACAATGTCCGGTAGAGCGCGGGGTTCGCCGCGGCAAGGTCGCGCGCGACGCGGTCGATGGCGGCGGCCTTCGCCTCGTCGGAATAGGCGCCCGTGCTGCCCGACGTGGCGTCGAGGACCGGCGTCGCCCGCAACTGCGCCCGAAGCGCCGCAAGCGGCGGCATGGTGAGCGGCGGGTTGTTGAGGTCGAAGTAGCCGCCTTGCGGCGTCTGGGGATTGCCCAGAACGACCTGCCGCGCCGCCGCCAGAACCACGGCATTGGTGATGGTGTTCGAGGCCTGCGAACGGTCCGATCCCATCAGCAACGCCCGGGCGTTCGCTGCGAGAAGCGCGACCACCGCGTTTTCGGCCGCCCCGTTGGCATAGGTCGCGCCGCCGAAGTCGACCAGGTCCTGCACCGTCTTCAGGTTTGCCGCGGTGACGGCGTCGGTCACGTCCGGCGGGATGCCGATGAAGGCCTCGGCAGCCAGCGGCGCGTGCCATTCGGTGATCCGCCCCAGACGCAGGTCGTCGCCCCGCGTCAGCGGCCCCCAGGTGTAGATCCAGGCGTTGTCGGCGCCGGACGTCTGCCGGATCCCCCGGCTGCGGTCGGTGCCGTCGAGCACGGCCCCGACGGCAGCGCGCCGGTCTTGCGGAGTGGCAAAGGTCACCTCCTGCCAGCCGTCCGGGGCGCGCTCGACGACGGTATAGGCATCGGCATGGGCGACGATGGCGTCGTGGAAGGCCCGGTAGGGCCCATCGAAGCGGGTGCCGTCCTCGCCCTCCAGATAGGTTCCGATCACGGTCGTGTTCTGCGGATAGGCCCCGCGTGCGTCCGAGCGCCACTGGCCGAAGCGGTTCTGCGCCTGACTGCCCAGCAGGCCCGGGTCGCGGAAGAGCGTCACGAGCCGTTCGCCGGCATCGACGAGGTTCCCCCGCCCCACCCTGCCGCCGCTTTCCGGCCGGTAGCCTTCCAGCGCCGCGAGCGACTGGGTCGCCTTGCGGTCCAGCGTGTGGGTCGCATGCCGGTCGTGGAAGAACTGCGGGTTGCGCCGGTAGAGCGCCTCGTTGATCCGTCCGTCCGCGATCAGCGCGACCTGCCCCCGCACCTCTGACGCAAGCTGCTGACGGAAGCCGCCCTGCGCCTCGAGCAGGCCGATGGTCGCGTCGATCCGGTCGGGCGTCAGCGCCTTGGCTTCATCCTGCAGCCAGGCAGGCGGGCCGTTCTCGGGCGGCAGGGTCGCGTCGGGCGGGCCGATCTGCACCGTCTGGGGTGCGGTGACCGTGCGCTCGGACTGGCGGCCGAAGCGCGTTCCGTCCAGCGAAGGCGGCACGATCCCGTTGCCGCCGACCAGGATGTCCTGCGGGGTCAGTCCGGGAAACTCCGATGCTGCGCGGTCGGACAGTTCGATCGCCTGCAGAAGCGTCAGGTTGTCGAAGCGCACGAAGCTCAGATCACGCCGCGGAACGACGAGGACATAGCCGCCCTCCCGCGCCCGGCTGTTGTGCGCCCTTGCGGCGTTCAGCGCGTCGGGCACGGCGCCCGAGGCGGACCCGGCGTCGACGGCGGTAATCGTCACGCCTTCGGGCAGGACAGGCGCCTGCGGGTCGAGCGCCTGCCCGGCGACGTCGCGCGAGGGGGCGAGCGACCGGTCCCCGGCGGTCAGGTCGCCCGTCTGCGCGAAGGCGGTCAGGGCGGCCTCGGCCTCGGCCAGCGTGATCTCGCCGCTTCCGACCAGGGCGGCGATCCGGTCCATCGCGGCGGGCGAGCGGATGTCGAGACGTCGCTGGAGGGATTGCAGCGCGGTGCGCTGCCCGCCCGACAGCGCCGCAGATTCCATCCAGCGCAGGGCCGGCGAGTCGTAGGCGTAAGAGCCGGTCGGCGGCTCGGCGCCCGGCTGCCGCGCCGTGGCGGCGATGTCGGGGGCGTCGCGACGCGACTCGACGCTACCCTGGGCCCGGCTTTCCGGCTGGGCCCCGGTCGACGAGATCGGCTGGTGGCCGACGGGCCGCCCGGGGCCGCGGCTGTAGGCGCTGACAAGCCCCTCGAGCGTCCGTCCCGCCTCGCGCGCAAGCGCGGGGTCGTAGAAGACACTTCGCCCCTCTCCCATCACGAGGTCGCTCTGGGCGGCACGGATCAGGTCCGCCACCGACCCCGAAACAAGCGCAAGGACCTCGCCCGTCGGGGTCTCGACACGCAGCAGCAGCGCATGGATGGCGCCGGCGTCGTCCAGCGACGCAGCGCGGTTCTGCTCCAGCGCCGCGGCGACGGCCGAGGCGCGGTCGCCTGCGTCGAACAGGCGGATGCCGGCGCCGCCGAAAGCGCTGTCGG
>JALORM010000140.1 GCA_025458985.1 Paracoccaceae bacterium
GCCTACGGCAACGGGCAGATGCTGGCGGGCGGCGGCGGGGCGGATGTGCTGAGGGTGGAGCGTCAGGGCACCACAGGACCCGCGATCCTCTGGGGCGGGGAGGGGGCGGACGAATTCCGGCTGGCCGAGGACTTCGTGTTCAACACCGACGGCGAGGTGGAACTGCGGATGCCCGCCGGCATCCTGCTGGCCACCGTGACCGGGCTGACCGAGCTCAACTTCCACCTGTTCGACCTTGCCATGCTGGGCCTGCCGCAGGATTTCGACTGGTCCCAGATCGACGCGGTCATCCTGAACCCCGACCCCGAGGACCGGCTGTTCCTGGGCGACGAGCAGCAGAGCGTCGTCATGGGAAGCTATCAGGTGGGCTACGACCCGGCATCGACGCTCGACTACCTGCGGGTGGTGTCGGGCGATTATGAGGACGGCGGCCGCGTCGTGGACTTCTTCACCGCGGGCTTCCTGGGCTCAGGGGAGTACACCGTCTTCGCCGCGGGCGCGGAAGTCTGGGAGACCGGGCTATACGATTACGTCAACCCGGCCCATGCCGCCTACGTCGAGAGCGCCCACCCGGACTGGGACTGGTGGCGCGGATATCTGGAGGAGGAGTTCTACCTCGGCGAGGGGATGGACTTCTCGATCGAGGCGCCGACCCGAGAGTATGTCGACATTACCTATGGTGCCCGGACGCAGGAAAATGCCCCGCCCGATGGCGAGTCCGTGACCTACGACCTTGATGGTGAAACGTACCTGCACCACGTTGGTGTGCAGTCGCTTGACGATGTCGGAACCTTCATGACCACCCAACACATTGGACCGTGGTTCTTTCTCGGCGGGCAACTCGACAGAGCGGCGCTTGCCGCGGACGCGACCTTCACCGCAGACATGAGCGGATACTTCGAAGAGCTCTGGCTCTGACCCCCTTGCCATCGCCCCCGAACACACCTATACGCGCGCCACTTCACAGGCGGAGTGCGGGCCGGTCGGGGGAGACATCCCCGGCGGTCCACCGGTTGCCCCGAGAGGGGTGAGACATTCCGCCGAGGCGCGAAACCGGAAAGGACAAGGCATGGCGCTCCCCGAGTTTTCCATGCGTCAGCTGCTTGAAGCTGGCGTGCACTTCGGCCACCAGACCCAGCGGTGGAACCCCCGCATGGGGCCGTACATCTACGGCGACCGCAACGGCATCCACATCCTCGACCTGACCCAGACGGTCCCGATGCTGGACGCGGCACTGAACGTGATCCGCGAGACGGTGGCCAAGGGCGGCCGCATCCTCTTCGTCGGCACGAAGCGGCAGGCGCAGAAGCCGGTCGCCGAGGCGGCCGAGAAATGCGCGCAGTACTACATGAACCACCGCTGGCTGGGCGGCACGCTCACCAACTGGAAGACGGTCAGCCAGTCGATCAATCGGCTGAAGCAGATCGACGAGCTGATGGCGCACGGCGCCGAAGGGCTGACCAAGAAGGAGCGCCTCGGGATGGAGCGCGAGCAGGCCAAGCTGCAGGCCAGCCTCGGCGGCATCCGCGAGATGGGCGGCCTGCCGGACCTTCTGTTCGTGATCGACGTGAACAAGGAGGACCTCGCGATCCTCGAGGCCCGCAAGCTCGGCATCCCGGTCGTGGCGGTGGTGGATACCAACTGCTCGCCCGAGGGCGTGGACTACGTGATCCCCGGCAACGACGACGCGGCCCGCGCCATCGCGCTCTACTGCGATCTGGCCAGCCGCGCGGCCCTTGACGGGATGTCGGCCCAGATGGGGGCCGCCGGCATCGACCTCGGCGCGCTGGAAGAGGCGCCCGCCGAGGAGGCCGTCGAGGAAGACGTGCAGGCCTGAGGCCGGCCGTCACGCGACTGAGACGGGGCGGGGGTATTCCCCGCCCGACAGCGATTTTCCCCCGAGGAGAAGACAGATGAGCATCACCGCGAGCATGGTGAAAGAGCTGCGCGAGATGACCGGCGCGGGCATGATGGACGCCAAGAAGGCGCTGACCGAAACCGCCGGCGACATGGAGGCGGCTGTCGACTGGCTGCGCACCAAGGGCCTGGCCAAGGCCGCGAAGAAATCCGGCCGCACCGCGGCCGAGGGCCTGGTCGGCGTCGCCGTCCGGGGCGGCGTGGGCGTGGCGGTCGAGGTCAACTCGGAAACCGATTTCGTCGCCAAGAACGCCGAGTTCCAGGCGATGGTCGCGTCCTTCACGCAGGCCGCACTCGACGTGCGCGACCTCGACGGGCTCAAGGCCGCGAAGATCGGTGGCAAGACCGTGGAAGAGACCCTGACCGACGCCATCGCGAAGATCGGCGAGAACATGACGCTGCGCCGGATGGCGCGGATCGAGGGCGACACGGTCGTCAGCTACATCCACAACGCCGCAGGCGAAGGGATGGGCAAGATCGGCGTTCTCGTGGCGCTGAAGGGCGGCGAGGCGGGCCTCGGCCGCCAGGTGGCGATGCACGTCGCGGCCGCCAACCCGGCGTCGCTGTCCGAAGCCGACCTCGACCCCGCCGTGGTCGAGAAGGAGCGCCAGATCCAGATCGACATCGCGCGCGAGTCGGGCAAGCCCGAGGCGGTGATCGAGAAGATGATCGAAGGCCGGATGAAGAAGTTCGCCGCCGAGGTGACGCTTCTCGGTCAGGCCTTCGTCGTGAACCCCGACGTGACCGTGGCCCAGGCCGCGAAGGACGCAGGCGCCGAGATCACCGGCTTCGTGCGCCTGGCCGTGGGCGAGGGGATCGAGAAGAAGGAAGAGGATTTCGCGGCCGAGGTCGCCAAGACGCTCGGCGGCTGAACCCGCCCGACATGGCCCCGGCGGCGACGCCGGGGCTTTTCTTTCCCGGCAAAATGTTATGACATAACATTACATGCCGAAGGAAAGGATCCAACGATGCCCCGAACCGAACGCCGTCTTCCTGTCACCGTCCTGTCCGGCTTCCTCGGGGCCGGCAAGACGACGCTTCTGAACCATGTCCTCAACAACCGCGAGGGCCGCCGCGTGGCGGTCATCGTCAACGACATGTCCGAGGTCAACATCGACGCCGACCTCGTGCGCGAGGGCACGTCGCTCAGCCGGTCCGACGAAAAGCTGGTCGAGATGACGAACGGCTGCATCTGCTGCACGCTGCGCGACGATCTGTTGACCGAGGTCCGGCGCCTGGCGGGGGAGGGGCGCTTCGACTACCTGCTGATCGAATCGACCGGCATCGCCGAACCGCTGCCGGTGGCCGCGACCTTCGACTTCCGCGATGCCGAGGGGCAGAGCCTGTCGGATATCGCGCGGCTCGACACGATGGTGACGGTGGTCGATGCGGTGAACCTGCTGAAGGACTTCTCAAGCCACGATTTCCTCTCTGACCGCGGCGAAAGCCTTGGGGAGGAGGACGGAAGAACACTCGTCAACCTGTTGACCGATCAGATCGAATTCGCCAACGTGATCGTCCTGAACAAGGTCGCCGACGCCGGCCCCGAGCGTGTCGCGGCGGCAAGGCAGATCATTCGCGCGCTCAACCCCGACGCGCGGCTGGTCGAGGCCGACCACGCCCGCGTTGCATCCGGGGCGATCTTCGACACCGGCCTTTTCGACTTCGACCGCGCGCAGGAGCATCCGCTCTGGGCGAAGGAGCTCTACGGCTTCGCGCACCATGTGCCCGAGACCGAGGAATACGGCATCTCGTCCTTCGTCTACCGGGCGCGGCGTCCGTTCCATCCCTCCCGCATCCACGCCGTGCTGAACGGCGACCTGCCGGGGATCATCCGGGCAAAGGGCCACTTCTGGATCGCGACCCGGCCGGCCTGGGTGGCCGAGTTCAGCCTCGCGGGCGCGGTGTCGTCGGTGTCGCCGCTCGGGACCTGGTGGGCCGCGGTGCCGCGCGACCGATGGCCGGGCGGGGGCGAGGGCAGGGCGATGGTCGAGGAAAACTGGCAGGAGCCGTGGGGCGACCGCCGGCAGGAGCTGGTCTTCATCGGCGCGGGGTACGACCGCGCGGCGATCGAGGCCGCGCTTGACGCGGCGCTTGTGCCCGAGGGCCGGTTCGTGCCGGACGCCTGGGCGGGTCTGCCCGATCCGTTCCCCCAGTGGGGCCGCAAGGCGGCCTGAGGCGCCATGGCGCGCATCGTGGCAGGCAACCTGCGATCCTCGCTCCACGGTCGGCGGCGCAACCGCGATCCGATGGCGGCCTTCGACCGGCTGCCACCGCGGCTCCGGCGCTGGCTGCACGAGGCGGCGCTGCCGTGGAGCGCCGAGTCGGCGATGACCATCTGGCGGCGGGCCCTTGCGGAAACCGGCTGCGAGGACCAGGCGCTCGCCCGCTGCGAGGCCGCGGAACGGGCGATGCTCGCGCGCGATGCGCCGCGCATCTGGCGCAGGGCAGAAGGGTCGGGGCAGGGCCTCTGAGCCGGGAAGAAGAGGCGGAGCGACCTGCTGGGACGAGGCCGCTCCGCCGGGGTGCACGCCCGCCTCCGGGGATGAACAGGCAGCGCGTGCGGGGTGCCGGCCGGTCAGACGGAAATGCGCCCTTCCGGCCAGCTTCCGGTTTCCCGGACGCGACCCGTATTTCCTGTAATATCAGGACCTTCCGGGCCGTTGTTCCCTGGCCAATGCCACCACTCACGGAACTTCTCAAGACTGCCCCCTTACGCAAGGTAAGGGAAGTCAGGGTTTCCTTACCTGACTGGTCAATCAATATCCCGGAGGGCTCCGTCGCGGCGCCCGTTCAGGGCGCGACGACAAAGATCTGGTTCTGGAACGAGGCCTTGAGGACCGCCTGTGCGGTCGTGTCCACGTCCAGCGCCTCGCGCGCCAGGCGCAGGTGCTTCTCGACTGTCGCGGGGGTCAGGCCCATGATCGTCGCGATATCCTGCGTGGTCTTGCCGTCGCCGACCCATTCCAGCGCCTCGCGCTGGCGGTCGGTCAGGGGCCTGCGAAGACCGGTATAGGGCAGGGTGGTCAGCTTCAGATGCGCTACATTCGCCATCTGGAGAAGGATGCGCCCGTGGCGGTCCCAGATCGCATCGGCCTGGTCCTGGTCGATGTCGGCCCGGGCCGTCAGCGCAAGCCCGCCCTTGGCACGGGGCGAGGTCGCCGGGAAGCTGACCGCGATCCCGGCGGTGACGCCCATCTGGCGGTTGAACTCGGCAACGTGCTGTTCGTTCGGGGTCAGGTTGTCCCAGTTCTGCTTGACCCAGCGCCAGGACCGCGCGCCGCTGTTGGCTGCCGCCCAGCGGACCATCGGCGCATCGGCATAGAGGCGCTCGCCGATGAACCGGTCGGTATAGGCGCGCGGGTGGTTGGTCAGGATCAGGAGGTCCTCGGGATCGCCGAAGGAATGCGCGGTCCGGAACCGTGTGAAACCGTACAGGATGCGGTCGAAGCCGTTGGCATCCATCACCGCGGTGAGCTCGCGCCAGACGTCCTCGATGGTGGCCGCGGCAGTCACACGTTCCAGAAACACGACAAGATCGTTCATCGCGTCCGCTCCGTTGCGGGCCGCAGATGCCGCGGCAATGCCTTCGGGGCCTCCGCGTCGCCCGCGGCTTCGCTTATGCGGCAAACCGGCGGAACCGGTCAAGGCCGCAGAG
>JALORM010000141.1 GCA_025458985.1 Paracoccaceae bacterium
ATCGGGGCCAGCACGTCATAGGCCTGCAACCCCGCCTCGGCGACCAGGTCGATCTGGCCGGCGGCGATCAGGGCGTAGGCGTAGCAGTCGGTCCCGTAGCGGGTCAGCCGGGCGTGGCCCGACAGGCGGCGGAAGGCACGGCCTTCCGCGTCGGTGCCGACCTCGGGGAAAGTGGTGAAGACGATCGCCTCGGACAGCGGCCGGGCGGGCCGCGCCTTCAGAGGCCGGCGGCCGAGCGGGCCGTCGACCCAGGCCTGCCCGAAACCGCCGAGGAACCGCTCGCCGATATAGGGCTGGTCGATCACGCCCAGAAGTGCGCCCGCGGCCGACCGGAGCCCGACCAGCACGCCCCAGGTGGGCGTGCCGGACAGGAAGCCCCGGGTGCCGTCGATGGGGTCGAGCACCCAGGTCAGGCCGGTGGTGCCGGTGGCCTTTCCGAACTCTTCGCCGTGAATGGCATCATCCGGGCGGCGGCGGGCCAGAACCTCGCGCATCGCCTCTTCCGCGGCGCGGTCGGCGGCGGTGACGGGATCGAAGCGCGCCGTCTCCTTGCTGTCGGCGAACAGCCCTTCGGCGCGGAAGTATGGCAGGATCGCGGCCCGCGCGGCGTCGGCAAGGGCTTCGGCCACCGCCAGAAGCTCCCGCCGGTCGGTCGGATCGAGGTGGATCATCTCGCGTACGGCCCCGGGCGCGGAGGCGATGTCCCCCGCACCCCACCGATTAGCGCTTTCAGGCGGCGTCGCTCAAGACCCGCGCCAGGTCGAACAGGCGGCGCCGCTGCTGTTCGGGGATAGCGTAGTACGAGCGCACCAGTTCCAGCGCCTCCTTGTCGGCAAGCAGGTCGCCCGGAAGGCTGGTCTCGGCCTTGGCAGACTGGTCCAGCCCTTCGAAGAAGTAGCTGACCGGCACGCCAAGGGCATGGCCGATGTCCCACAACCGCGAGGCGCTGATGCGGTTCGCGCCGGTCTCGTACTTCTGGATCTGCTGGAACTTGATGCCGACGCTCTCGGCAAGCTGCTGCTGCGTCATCCCCGCGAGCCAGCGGCGATGGCGCACTCGCTTGCCTACGTGAACGTCAACCGGATGTGGCATGTCTTTCGTCTCCTGAACGCGTGAAACCGAGGGCGCAGGTATCAAACAACCCAGTTCCCGCAGGCCCGCAAAGCCCTGCGAACTGGTCCTTTCCCGCTTCGGGTCGCTGCAGATTTGATACACGTTTCACGGGAAAAGGCAAATCCATACGAGCGCGTTACGGACCAAGGTGACGTTATGGTGAAGGCAATCTTGAGGCGCGGGACGGGCCGGAATAGGGTGTTTTGTCAGTCGCTTGGGCGGAGGGAATCGGGTGCGGGGCTTCGGAGTTTCGGCGTGGGGCGCAGCCCCGGGGCCTCTGGATCTGCCTTCGCGGCAGCCGGGGCCGGGCGAAATTTCCGTGGCAATTGAAGCCTGTGGCCTGAACTTCGCCGACCTTCTCATGGCCGAGGGGACCTACCAGGAGAAGCCCGAGCCCCCCTTCGCCCTGGGGATGGAAGTGGCCGGTCGCGTGACCGGTGTGGGAGAGGGGGTGCAGGGCCTCGCAACCGGAGCGCAAGTTGCCGTTTTCGCAGGTTCGGGAGGGCTCGCGGAAACGGGCTGTTTCGCCGCAAACCGTGCCGTGGTGCTGCCCGAAGGCATGCCCGCAGCCCATGCGGCGGCCTTCCAGGTGGCTTACGGGACGAGTCACCTCGCCCTTTCGCACCGTGCGCGACTCAGGCAGGGCGAGACGCTTCTGGTGCTTGGGGCGGCCGGCGGCGTCGGTCTGACGGCGGTCGAGGTCGGCAAGCTGATGGGCGCGCGGGTGATCGCGGTCGCGCGCGGGGCCGAGCGCCTGGGCGTCGCGGCGGCGGCAGGCGCGGACCACCTGATCGACAGCGAGACCGCCGACCTCAGGGCCGAACTGAAGGCGCTGGGCGGGGCGGACGTCGTCTACGACCCGGTGGGCGGGCCCGCCTTCGAGGCCGCCTTCCGCACCGCACGGCCCGAGGCGCGCATCCTGCCGATCGGCTTCGCGTCGGGTGAGGTGCCGCAGATCAAGGCCAACCATCTGCTGGTGAAGAACCTCGACGTGATGGGCTTCTACTGGGGCGGATACCTTGCATTCCGGCCCGACCTCGTGGCCGACAGCCTGAGGACGCTTCTGAGCTGGTATGCCGAGGGCCGCATCCGTCCGCACGTGGGCGCGACCCTGCCGCTCGACCGGGCGGGCGAGGGGCTGGAGCTTCTGCGCGCGCGGAAGGTCACGGGCAAGGTGGTCATCACGATCTGAGCAGCGGGCCGAGGCGGGCCGCCGTCGCAGGGTCCGCGCCGGGTCCGGCGGATTTCGTGCCGGGGGCGGTTGACTCGGACGGCGCCGCGGGTAAAAGGCGGGCTTCGGGATTTCCGGGGGTGCGCCTGCGCACCGCCGCTTGCGGAGACGAGACAATGGCCAAGCCGACCACGATCAAGATCCGGCTGAATTCCTCGGCGGGCACCGGGCACTTCTACGTGACCAAGAAGAACGCCCGGACGATGACCGAGAAGTTCACCATCAAGAAGTACGACCCCGTCGCCCGGCAGCACGTGGAGTACAAGGAAGGCAAGATCAAGTAACCCGGCGCTGCCCGGATCCGGCCGCGGCCGCGCCCCCCGGGCGCGGCCTTTTGCGTTCCGGAAGGTCTTGCCTTCGGCGCCGCCGGGCTAGGTTCCCTGCCATGGCCGGCACCGTCCTCACCTTGCGAACCGCGACCGTAGCCGACATCGGCGCGGTCGACTCCCTTCTGGCGCGCAGCTATCCGCGGCTTCTCAAGGCCGACTATCCGCCTTCGGTGATGGTGACCGCCGTCCCGCTCATTTCCCGCGCGCGGCCGGATCTCGTCGCTTCGGGCCGATACTACCTGGCCGAGGACGCCGACGGCCGCCTTCTTGGCGCCGGCGGATGGAGCATCCGCGGCGGGCTCCGGGGCGTGGCCGAGGTGCGCCATCTTGCCACCGACCCCGGCGCCCTGCGGAAGGGCATCGCGCGCCGGATCGTCGGCAGCGTCCTCGACGCGGCCCGGGACGCCGGACTGGTGCGGATCGGCTGCCTTTCCAGCCGCACCGCCGTCCCGTTCTACGAGGCGATGGGGTTCCGCGCGGCGGGGTCGGCCGAGGTGACGCTGGCGGCCGGGATCGTCTTCCCGGCCGTCCGCATGTTCCGCATGCTCTGAAGTGGCGCCGGCGCCGGTCTACTCGCCGATCTGCCAGACGACCGTGACCCTCTCGATCAGGGTCAGTTCGCCCGGTGCCACCGGCACGGCATCGGCCGCCATCGAGGCCTCCATCCGGAACATCGGCTGCGGCGGCATCTCGGCGCCGGCCTCGGCGATCGACAGGATCGGTCCCAGCGCCACCCCCGCGGCCGCGGCCACCAGTTCGGCCTTGCGCCGCGCATCGGCCACCGCCGCGGCCCGCGCGGCATCGGTGGCGGGCACCGGATCCTGAAGCCCGAACTGCAGACCGTTGAAGGTGTTGGCCCCGGCGTCGAGCACGCCGTCGAGCACCCCGCCCAGCGCATCGAGCGCCCGCACCCGCACGGTCACCGTGTTCGAGGCAGAGAAGCCGGTGATCTCCGGACCCGAGATGCTCGACGAGCTGTGGTTCCATACAGGATTCAACTGCAGTGCCGAGGTCTGCACGTCGCGCTCCTCGATGCCCGCCGAGGACAGGCTCGCCAGCAGTGCTGCGACCGAGGCCGAGGCGGCATCCATCGCGGCGCGCGCTGTGTCGGCTTCGGAGACGACGCCAAGGCTGATCGTGGCCATGTCGGGTGCCGCGGGCGCACGGCCCTCGCCGGTCATGGTGATCGTCGCCCGGTCTTCGGCTGCGACCGCAGCGGCCGAGGCAAGCAGGAGGGACATGGTCAGGGGAACGAGGACGCGCATGGGGTTTCTCCGTTTGCGTGTGGTGTCGCGCGGTAGGACGCCGACGGCAACCATTTCCTTGGGCCTTTTCCTTTTCTCTGGCGGTTTCCTGCTGTAACAGTCGGGAATGCAGGTGCGGTCGCAAGGCTGCCGAAGTCCTCAAGAAGGCCGATGAAGCCCCAGTTTGCCCTGATCCTTTCGTCCGACGGCGTCGCGCTGCTCCACCGTCAGAAACGCGGCTGGGAGGAGTTGGGATCGGTCGCGCCGGACGATCCGAAGTTCAAGTCCAAGCTGTCCGAGATCCGCGAACGCGCGCTCGAGCGCAGCCCCGGGGGCATCGAGACCAAGCTGGTCCTGCCAGAAAGCCAGGTTCTCTACACCTCGATCGCAAGCCCCGGGCGCGACGACGCCACCCGTCGCGAGGCGGTGCGCCGGGCGCTGGAAGGCATGACGCCCTATCCGGTCGACGATCTGGCCTTCGACTACGAGGCCGAGGGCGAGGTGCTGCACATCGCCGTCGTCGCGCGCGAGACGCTGGACGAAGCCGAGGACTTCGCCGCCGAACATCGGCTGAACCCGGTTTCGGTCGTGGCCCGCCTTGCGGGGGGCAGTTTCACCTCCGAACCGTTCTTCGGCGAAACGACGTCGGCCGCCGCCATCCTGCCCGAAGGCGTCAGGGTGGAACGTGACGTCCTGCCGACGCAGGTCACGCTGAAGCTGACGCAGCCTGTCGTTCCGCCGCCTGCCGATCGTCAGGCAGCGGCCGGCGGTGCTGTCGCGGGGGCCTTTGCGGGTGCGGCCGGCGCGGCCGAGGCGGCGGCCGCCGCGCCGCAGATCCGCGTCTTCTACGAGGACGATGCCCTTCCCCTCGCGCCCGCGCCCGTCCCGTCCGCGGCACCGCAGGACGCTGCCGAACAGGCCGCCGCCTTCCTGCCCGCGGATGCCGAAGGCGAGATCCATCCCGATGCGGGCGAAGACCTTGGTGCCGAGCCCGGCCCGGCCGGCTCCCCGCCCGAGGCGGACGACCCCGCTGGTAACGATGCCGTCGCAGCTTTGCCGGAGGACGTCGACGCCGACTCCGACCCCGACGATGTCGGGCTTGGGACGGAAGAGGCCGAGGTCGCCGCAGCTCGCGAGGATGACGCCGGGCACGACACCCCAGCAGGCGACGAGGCGATGCCCGCGCCCGAGGATGAGGACGCCGTCGCCCTGGTTGCGGCGACCCCCGTCGGTATCGACGAGCCGCCCCATCTGGACGGTGATCGGCTGGCGCCCGAGGAGGCCGAGGCCCTCGCTGCTGCGGAAGACGAAGCCACTCTGAGGGCGACGACGGAAGAGGACGCCATCGCCGAGCATGAGGCGTCCGGTGTCCATGGCGATGGCCTGCCCGACCTTGGCGATGACCGGCTGGAGCCCGAAGAGGCCGTCGCCGCACCGGAGGACGACGCCCGTCACGAGACTGCAACAGTCCACGAGGCGGCGCACGCGCCGGAGGATGAGAACGCCGTCGCCGAGGAACCGGCAGCACCCGACCTTGGCGACGAAGCGCCTGACCCTGGCGAAGACGCGCTTGCTCTTGACGGGGTCCCCGTCGACGCTGCGGCGGTCGCGCCGCCGCCGGCGGATGAGGAAGCCCATGTGGCGGATGAGGCCGC
>JALORM010000142.1 GCA_025458985.1 Paracoccaceae bacterium
TCAGGACGCGGCGCGGCGCGGTGCCGGTGGAGCGGCTGCGGACGGGCGACCTGGTGGCGACGCGCGACCACGGGTTCCAGCCGCTGCGGCTGCTGGCAATCCGCCGGGTGCCGGCAACGGGCAGCCTGGCGCCGGTGGTCTTCGCCCCGGGCGCGATCGGGAACCAGCGCGAACTGGTCCTGTCGCCGCAGCACCGCCTCCTGGTACGGGGCGCGGCGGCCGAGCTGTTCTTCGGCGAGCCCGAGGTGCTGGTGCCCGCCATCGCGCTGGTGAACGGCGCCGACATCCTCCGCCGCGAGGGCGGGACGATCGACTACCACCACCTGGTCTTCGACCAGCACGAGATCGTCTACGCCGAAGGCGTGGAGGCCGAGAGCCTGCTGGTGGGCGGCGGCGGCCTGGAACGGATGCCGGCCGCGCTGCGGCGCGAGGTGCTGGCTATCTTCCCCGAGGCCGCAAGCTGGGACGAGGTTGCCCAGCCCGTTGCCCGCCCCTGCATCACCCGCCGCGAGGGCGCGCTGCTGGCTGCCGTGCTTGCGGCAGGCGGCTAGGGTCGGGGCGTTCCGTCACGGGCCTGGTGCGCCCGAGGCAAGGCTCCGGCGCCGGCGGCGGACGGAAGCCGGGCGCGTCGTTGACACCATGCAGACACCGCAGCCACATAGGCGGCATCGCGGGGGCCGAGGATGCAGGGATTTCCGGTCGGGACAGAAGGACAGGCGATCGGCCTTCTGGGCGGGTCGTTCGACCCCGCCCATGCGGGGCATGTGCATGTCACCCGCGAGGCCTTGAAGCGGTTCGGGCTGGACCGGGTGTGGTGGCTGGTCAGCCCCGGCAATCCGCTGAAGCGGGAAGGTCCGGCCCCCCTCGCCCGGCGGATGGCGGCGGCACGGGCGGCCATGGTGCACCCGCGGGTCACGGTCACCGACATCGAGGCGCGGATCGGCACCCGCTACACCGCCGAGACGCTGGCGGCCCTGCGCGCACGTTATCCTGGCGTGCGGTTCGTTTGGCTGATGGGCGCCGACAACCTGGCGCAGTTCCACCGCTGGGAGCGGTGGGAGGAGATCATGGCAACGGTGCCGGTCGGCGTGCTGGCCCGGCCGGGCGACCGCGCGGCGGCGCGCATGGCCAAGGCATCCGAGCGGTTCTGGGCCTGGCGCGTGCCCGAGGCCGCGTCGCGGCTGCTGCCTTGGCGCGCACCGCCGGCCTGGTGTTTCGTCAACGTGCCGATGGTGGACCTGTCGTCGTCGGCAATCCGTGCCCGGGGCGGCTGGGTGCGCTGACCGGACGCGCGGGCGGCGGCCAGCCTGTCTCTTGCCGGAGGCGCGCGGATTTGGTTTCCTCGGGCGATGGGAAGGGAAAATCCGGGCATCACCCGCAGGCTTGTCCTGGGCGCGCTTATGGCGACGCCGGGCGTTGCCCTGGCCGAGGCGCCGCTGAGGTCGATCCGGCCCGAGCCGCGGGGCGGCCGCCCGCCTGCCGAGGCGCGGCGCCCTTCCGCGCAGGAGGCCGAGGCGATCGTCGCAGAGGCGGCGCTGGGCGGGCGCGTGGCCTTTGCGGTCGCCGACGCGCGGACGGGCGCCCTGCTTGAGGCGGGCGGCGCTGGCGAGGCGATGCCGCCGGCCAGCGTGACGAAGGCGATCACCGCGCTTTACGCCGTCGAGGCGCTGGGGCCGGGGCACAGGTTCCGCACGCAGCTGATCGCGACGGGGCCGGTGGCGAACGGGAGGGTCGACGGCGACCTGATCCTCGCGGGCACGGGCGATCCGACGCTGAACACCGACAATCTGGCGGCGATGGCCGCACGGTTGCGGGATGTCGGACTCCGCGAGGTGAGCGGGCGCTTTCGCGTCCATGGCGGCGCGCTGCCCTATGTGCGGTCGATCGACCCCGGCCAGCCCGACCACGTCGGCTACAACCCGTCGATCTCGGGGCTGAACCTCAACTTCAACCGCGTGCATTTCGAATGGCGGCGCACCGGGGGCAGCTGGCAGGTGGCGATGGACGCAAGGTCCGAGAGGCTGCGTCCGGCCGTGACCGTGGCGCGGATGCGGGTGGCCGACCGGCGGTCGCCGCTTTACACCTATGACGACCGGGACGGCGTGGACGACTGGACCGTGGCGGGACCGGCGCTCGACCGGGACGGAAGCCGGTGGCTGCCGGTGCGGCGACCGGCCGAGTACGCCGGCGAGGTGTTTCAGGTGCTGGCGCGCAGCTACGGGATCGTGCTGAGGCATCCGGAGGAGACGCAGGTCGCGCCCCGCGGGACGGTTCTTGTCGAGCATGTGTCGGACGACCTGACGGCGGTCCTGACCGACATGCTGAAGTGGTCGACCAACATAACCGCCGAGGTCGTGGGCCTTTCCGCATCGGCACTGAGAGGCGGGGCGCCTTCGTCGCTTGCCGTGTCCGGGGCGCGGATGTCCGACTGGCTGCGGGGGCGCGCGGGAGTGGACGGGGCGCGCTTCGTCGATCACTCGGGGCTAGGGCCGGACAGCCGGATAAGCCCGCAGGACATGGTCACCGCGCTTGTCCGTTCCGGACCGGACGGACTGCTGAGGCGGATGCTCAAGCGGGTGGACATGACCGATTCGAACGGTCGGCCCCTGCGCGACCATCCCGCAAGGGTCGTCGCCAAGACCGGGACGCTGAACTTCGTCAGCGGGCTTGCAGGCTACGTCCAGGGGCCGTCCAACGCGGTCCTGGCCTTCGCGATCTTCGCTGCCGACCTCGACAGGCGCCGGCGCCTTTCGCCCGAAGAGATGGAGCGGCCGGACGGTGGCCGCGGCTGGACCCAGCGCGCGCGCGCGATGCAGCAGAAACTGATCGAGCGCTGGGTCGCCGTTCACGCTGCCTGAAGCACAGGCGGGCCGTGGCGACGGTCTGCCACGGTCTGCGCGGGGCGGCCCCGAAGAGGCCGCCCGACCGGCAGGGTTCAGTCGGTGGCCGAGACCTTGGCGGCTTCCTGCGCGCCGAGGTGCCGCGAGACGATCTCCATCCATTGACCGCTGCTGCGAAGCTCGGCGAGGCCGCGATTGATGGTTTCGAGGAAGGCTTCGCCGTTGGGATTCGACTTGGGCGCGAAGACGTGAAGCGTTTCGACCGAGGTCAGCTGCGGAATCTCGACCACCGTATCGAGGAGGCCGAGCTTGATGAGGTCGGCCTCGGCGGGAAGCGCATCGAAGGTCACGACGTCGACCTCGCCGGCCTTGAGGGCATCCCAGCAGGCGACCTGGGTCGGGGCGACAAGCAGCGTGATGTTTGGCTCGACCAGGCGGTTGGCCTCGAGGTCGAAGGTGAACCACCCGCGGGGCCGGCAGAGGCGCGCACCAAGGAGCTCGGGATAGGTGGCGACGCGTGCGAAGTCGCTGCCCTTCATGGCGTAGTAGCCCACGGCGGCCTCGAAGAACGGGTCGGAATGGTTGTAGTCGGTGCAGCGGAGCGCGTTGGCCGGCTGGAGGTTTTCGACCTTGGTGCAGTCGGGCTTGTACCAGGGGAAGCCCATGTCGAAGGCGCCCGAGGGCAGCAGCACGGTGAGGTGCGGACCCCAGTCGTTGACGAAGGTCACGTTGAAGGCCTGGTCGGGGTTGCCGGTGCGCACGGCGGTCTTGACGAGTTCGGTGAACATGCCGCCTTCGGGCAGGCCTTCATCGGTGAAGGGCGCATAGAAGCCGGCGGTCAGGAACCGCATCGCCGGCAGTGCCTCGGGGGGCGCCACGGCCTCGGCGGGTGCGGTCGGGGTCGCCTCGGCCGCGGCTGCGGCGGTTGCCCCGGGAAGCGCCCCGTCCGGACAGGGGATCCGAAGTTGCCCGCCGACCTCGATTACATTGGGATTGCGGATCGTATCGGAGTTGAGGCTGAACAGGGTCTGGTACCCGCCCGGCACCCCGGCGCGGCGTGCGATCTGGCTGAGCGTGTCGCCCGAGACGATCGTATAGACCGAGCAGAGCTCCTGCGCCCGGGCGTCGGATGCGGCCAGCGCCGCGGCCACCGCGACGGCAGCTGCCGGAAGGATACGGAAGGTCAGGTTCATCGAATTCCCTCAATGCGCGATCGTTCCACCGCAGAATGCGGCCATAGGTAGAATGGGTTAGTGCAGAATTGTGGTCAATGCATGGCAAAACCGTCGATTGGGCTTCGCGTTCGCAAATGACGCTGCCTGAGGTTGTATCGCCACCCTTGGGCTAGCCGCGCCGGGCGGGCAGTCGCAAGCGCGCCGGGCGGTCAGGTGGTCCGGTGGCGGACGCGGGCGCCGTGCTCAATCGCCGCGGCGGCAAGCCGGTCGATGTCGAGCTCGTAGCGCATCTCTTCCAGCAGGCGCAGCTCGCCCTCGCCCAGCCGGCCGTCGGCGGCGGCCACGTCGCAGGCCATGGCATAGGCCGTCTCGTAGAGCTTTTCGGGCAGCGCATCGCGGATCAGGCCAAAGAGCGCGGCGATGCCGTCCTCTTCCTCGAAGAGATCGAAGACCACCTGCGAGACCTGCTTGAGGCGGTCCTGGTCGTAGCCCGAGAAGACCGGGAAGTGGTTGACGATGCGCTCGATCGTCACGAGTTCGGAGGTCCGCATCACCTCGTCGGAGGCCGAAGTTGCGATCATCAGCGCAACGAGCGCATCCTGTGGGGTCATCGGGGCGGAAACGTCGGCCATCCTGCTGCTCCGGCAATGCTGCGGGTGCGAGAATATTGACGCCGGCAGGGGGTCGCAATAGGTAGCGGACCTTGCCCGCAAGGCCCCCCTGAAGGATGGCGACCATGACGACCCTGCGCGATGCCGCGATGCGCTCGAAGGCCTGGCCGTTCGAGGAGGCCCGCCGGGTGCTCAAGCGCTATGAGGACAAGCCGCCCGCGAAGGGTCATGTGCTGTTCGAGACGGGCTACGGCCCCTCGGGCCTGCCACATATCGGCACCTTCGGCGAGGTGGCGCGGACGACGATGATCCGCCGCGCCTTCGAGATCATCAGCGACATCCCGACGCGCCTCGTGTGCTTTTCGGACGACATGGACGGGATGCGAAAGGTGCCCGACAACGTGCCCAACCCCGACATGCTGCGCGCTCACCTGCAGCGTCCGCTGACGCGCGTGCCCGATCCGTTCGGCGAGTACGAGAGCTTCGGCCACCACAACAACGCGATGCTGCGCCGCTTCCTCGACACCTTCGGGTTCGAGTACGAGTTCATCAGCGCGACTGAATTCTATGCCTCGGGGCAGTTCGACGACGTGCTGCTGCGCGCCTGCGAGCGCTACGACGCGATCATGGAGATCATGCTGGCCAGCCTGCGGGAGGAGCGGCAGAAGACCTACTCCTGCTTCCTGCCGATCCACCCCGAGACGGGGCGTGTCCTGTACGTGCCGATCAGGCATGTCGATGCCCGCGAAGGCACCGTGACCTTCGACGACGAGGACGGCCGCGAATGGACCCTTCCGGTCACGGGCGGGCAAGTGAAGCTGCAGTGGAAGCCCGACTTCGGTGCGCGCTGGGCCGCGCTCGACGTGGACTTCGAGATGTACGGCAAGGACCATTCGACCAACACGCCGATCTACGACGGCATCTGCGAGGTGCTGGGCGGTCGAAGGGCAACGGGCTGACGATCGACGAGTGGCTGACCTATGCCGCGACCGAAAGCCTGTCGTACTTCATGTACCAGAAGCCGAAGACGGCGAAGCGGCTCTGGTGGGACGTGATCCCGAAGGCGGTGGACGAGTACCACCAGCAGTTGCGGGCGTTCCCGGACCAGGACGTGGACGCGCAGCTTGCCAATCCTGTCTGGCACATCCATGGCGGCGCGCCGCCCGTGTCGGA
>JALORM010000143.1 GCA_025458985.1 Paracoccaceae bacterium
TTCTTCACCTCGGCCACGACCTCGCCGAAGGTCTCCATCCCCTTCGCCTTCAGCATCGGCAGCATCTTCAGGAACGCCTCGGCGGTGGCGAGCGTGTCGCCCATCGCCGTATGGCGGGCGTCCTCGGGGATCACGATCCCCAGCCGCTCGCTCAGCGCGTCGAGCGTGTGGGTCTGGTGGCTGCCGAAGACCACGGCCGACAAGAGCACGGTGTCCAGCACCGGATGGTCGAAGCGGTGTCCGATGGCCGCCTCGTGGCGGCGCAGGAACTCCAGGTCGAAGGGCGCATTGTGCGCGACAAGCACCGACCCGGCCGCGAAGCGGTGAAAGCGGCGGCCGACCTCGGCGATGGGCGGCGCCTCGGCCACCATCTCGTTCGTCACATGGTGCACCGCGGTCGCCGCCGCCGGGATGTTGCGGCCGGGGTTCACCAGGCTCTCGAAGGCCTCGCCCTCGACCCGCCGGCCGTTCACGCAGCGCACCGCCGCGATCTGCACGATCTCGTCGCCCTGGCTTGGCAGCAGGCCCGTCGTCTCGGTGTCGAAGACGACGTAGGACAGGTCCAGAAGCTTGCGGCTGGCCACCGCGTCGGTGCGCGCCTTCGACAGAAGCTCGAAGTCGTAGGTCGCCGAGCGCGGCGCCGGGTGCGGCGGCGAAACCGCGGGCCGGGCCGAGCGGAGCGGCAGGTAGAGCCCCGCGCGCCCGTCGATCCCGGCTTCGGGCCAGCACTCGGTGCCGTGCGTGCGCAGGACCGCGCGGCCGGTCACGTCGGCCAGGCCCACCTCCAGCGGCTGGTCGAGCCAGCGGTCCAGCTCGGCCACCGGCAGCGGATCGCCGGTCCAGGCGAACTCCACCGCCGCGCCGGGAGGGTCGGCCGCAATCGCCACGCTGAGGCCCTCGCCCCGACCGGCCGCCGACAGGTGCGCCGCAAGCCGGCTGACCAGCGCCACGACCTCGAAGGCGTCGCAGCGCAGCAGCAGCCGCTCGGCCGTGACCTTGGCCGCAACGCCGGTCGCGGCAAGCCGCGCCGAAATGCCGTCGGCGAGGTCCCGGGCGCGGGTTTCCGACATCGGCCACCAGTCTGCGCGCGCGTCGTCGTAGCGCCGGCCCAGCTCGGTGATCGCCGCGGTCAGCGCCTTGACCTCGCCCGCCAGCGCCGCGTCGAGCGCCTGCCCGCCCTCGGGGCCCATCGCTCCGAGCACCGTCTGGAGGTTCGCGGCCGGCCGGCGGACACGGTCGAAGATTTCTTCCAGCAGCCGCTCGCGCTTGGCGTGCACGGCGAGGTCGGCGGTCACGTCGCGCAGCGTCAGCACGTAGCCCGGCAGCCCGCCTTCGTCCTCGGGCAGGCGCAGCAGGCGCATCCGCGCCGAGAGCACCCGCCCCTCCTCCACCGTCGCGCACAGCAGGTCCGACGCCGCGTCGCCCTGTTCGGCCGCCAGAAGCCGCTCGTAGGCATGGGCGATCGGCGCCTCGCGCAGATAGTCGAACACCCGGCGGTCCAGCCCCGGGACAGAGTCGCGGCAGATCAGCTCGGCTGCCTGGCCGTTGTAGAAGACGATCGTGTGCTCGGGCGAGCACAGCAGCACCCCTTCGGGCACATCCGCCAGAAGCGCCTCGAGCCGGGCCTTCTCGGTCGCGAGCCGCGTCGTCTCGCGCTGGACGGCAAGCGCAAGCGCGTTGCGCGTCTCGCTCAGCGATTCGGCCACCGCCTCGGCGGCCGGAGCAAGGTCGCCGAGGTACCGCGCGCGCTCGGCCTCGGCAGCGCTGTCGACATCGGCGTGGGCCTTGGCGCGCAGCCGGGCCGACAGCGCCTCGATGGCCTTGGCCACGTTCTCGTCGAACATGAGCCAGACCCAGGCGACGATGCCCAGAACGGCAAAGGCCGCCACGGCGCCCGCGAAGACGAAGGCCGACAGCGCCTCGGGGTGGCCGAAGCGGCGGTAGCCGACGAAAAGCCCGCCCGAGATCGCCGCGATGCTGCCCAGCGCGACCAGCGCAAAGAACAGGAAGACGCGCAGCCGCAGCGACAGGCGGGCAAGGGTCACGCAGCCCCCTCCAGCAGGCGCTTCACCTCGGCCTTGAGGTCCGCCACGTCGAACGGCTTCGAAATGAAGCCGTCGGCGCCGAGCGCCAGGCCCTTGCGGCGTTCCATCTGGTTGCCGCGGGCGGTCATCATCAGGATCTTGACGTCGGCAAGCGCGGGGTCAAGCCGCACCGACTGGCAGATCTCGTAGCCCGAGACCTCGGGCAGCATCACATCCAGAAGCACCAGGTCGGGGTGGTCGCGGGTGATCGCGGGCATCGCCTCGGCGCCGTTGGCGACGCGGCTCAGCCGATAGCCCTCGCGACGCATCAGGTGTTCGAGCGCAAGGGCGATGTTGTCCTCGTCTTCCACGACAAGGATGGATTTGGCCGCTTCTCCCATGTCATGCCTCCTTGCAGGCTGCCGCGAGAATGGGGTCGTCGTAAGGCAGCGGCCGCCAGTCGGACTCGGCCGGCACGGCCTCCACGGGGAAGGGCGCGCCGGGAGGAAGCTCGATCCCCCGGCCGCCCGCACAGTCGATCATCAGCGTCGCGAGCCGCGTGCGCCCCCAGCGCTGGAACCAGTAGGCGTTCAGGAACCGCTGCCCATCGGCGGTCGCATGGCGGACCATGCGGCCGGTATCGGCGGCCACGAAACGGTCGGTGACCGGGACGAGGTAGCTCCAGGGCCGCCAGGGCGCGCCTCCGGCGTAACTCGCCACGACCTCCACGCCGGGGTCGAGCGTGGCCGAGACCCGCCTGAACCAGCTGTACTCCGACCAGACCCCGAACCCCAGCATCACCGCGG
Organism: Paracoccaceae bacterium; assembly: GCA_025458985.1. Classification (GTDB taxonomy): domain Bacteria; phylum Pseudomonadota; class Alphaproteobacteria; order Rhodobacterales; family Rhodobacteraceae; genus JALORM01. The sequence goes on from JALORM010000143.1 coordinate 2,831, forward strand.
CGATGCCCGCGGGCAGCGCCCACTTCGGCAGGCGCCGTCCGGTCAGCCGGTTCAAGAGCAGCACCAGACCCGCCACGCCGAACGCGGCCGCGATCATCGCGATGAATTCCAGAAGCATCGGGCCTCCCTTCCCTTGCGCTTCGCTTTGTCGGGCGCCTCAGCCCAACATGCCCTTCCCGTGTCCCACGGCAGATTGCATCGTCCTGACCACCACGAAGGCATCGCGCAGATGGCTGCGCTCGAAATCCGAAAGGTCCGCCGGCGCCATGAAGTTGTCGGGCTTCTCGCCCGCCCGCGCGCGGCGCGCCTGATGGTCCAGCCGGACCTGGGCGATCAGGTCGTAGGCGTCGATCAGCGAATGCCCGCCCGAGGCGCTGACCACGCCCAGTTCCTCGGCCGCCCGCAGCCGGGCGCGGGTGTTGACGGCCGCGATCCGCCCCTGGAGCGCGTAGACCCGTCCGAGGTCCACCACGGGAACCACGCCGTTCATCTTCAGGTCCAGCCGGTCCTTGTGCTCGCCCGAGCGGATCGTCGCGAAGCCGCGCAGCAGGCCCAGCGGCGGCGTGTGCTTCAACGAGTTCGAGATCATGTGCGCCACGAAGATCGTGTTCTTCGACGCGGCCTCCAGCGTCTCGGCCTGCAGCCCGTCGAACAGCGCCACGGTGCCGCCGATGGGGCGCAGGTCGAACATGACCGAGGCCAGCATCTGCGCCTCGGGGCTGGGCGTGCGCATCCAGCCTTCGAAGTACTGCCGCCAGACCCGCACCGGCTGCCGCCAGCGCGGGTTCGAGGCCATCATGTCGCCCGGGCAATGGACATAGCCGCTGGCGTGGAGCCCGTCGCAGACATGCCGCGCGAGCGCGGCGAAGTAGGCGTCGTCGGCCTCGGTCGCGGCATCGTCGAGGATCAGGCAGTTGTCCTGGTCGCTGACGCCGGTCTGCTCCTGCCGGCCCTGGCTGCCGCAGGCAAGCCAGAGGTAGGGCACCGGCGGCGGGCCAAGCTCGGCCTCGGCCATCTTCAGAAGCCGCCGTGTCACCGCGTCGGCGATGTCGGTGATCAGCCGGGTGACCACCTCGTGCCGGTTCCCGCCCGCCACCAGCTGGACCAGCAGCTGCGGGATGCGCGCGGTCGCGCCGGCAAGGTCGGCGACGCTTGCCGCCATCGCCACGTCGCGGATGAGCTGGGCCGAGCTGACCGCCTGAAAGCGCGTCAGATCGGTCTGCGTGATGATCCCGACAAGGCGGCCGTTCTCGGCGATGGGCAGGTGCCCCACGCGATGCTCCAGCATCACGTGCAGCACGTCCGACCCCAGCGCCGTCGGCGGCAGCGCGGCAGGACGCGGCGTCATCACGTTGCGGATCGGGCCCGAAAGATCCATCGCCTCGGCCACAGCGCGGTTCGCGAGGTCGCGCACCGTGACGATGCCGACAAGCGTCTCGCCGTCCACGACGCCCAGGCACGAGATGTGGCGGTCGCGCATCAGCCGCGCCGCCTCGACGATCGGCAGGTCGGGCGTGCAGGTGACCGGGTCGGCCACCATCAGGTCGGTGACCAGAAGGGTGGTCAGGTCGGTCTTCTTGCCCTCGGCCGGGCGGCTGCGGTCGAAGAACCGCGCGAAGGCGGGATAGGCTTCCCGCAGGCGCCCGAACGCATCGGGCGGCAAGACCAGAAGCGCACTGGGCTCGACCGCCTGCGCCGTCGTCATCGCGCGCCCGTCGCGCGCCAGCCCGCGTTCGCCGAAACTGTTGCGCGCGGTCAGAAGCGAGATCTGCACGCCGTTGGTGTCGGTGATCGCGACGGCGCCGCTTTCGATGAGGTAGAGCCCTTCGAGCGTCTCCCCGGCGCGGTAGACGGTGTCGCCGGCACCGGCAGACCTGCGGCCGAAGGAACCGGCGACACGCGCCAGCTCGTCCTGCGGCAGGGTGTTGTAGGGGTGCACCGACTCCAGGAAGCGCGCGATCGAGGGTCCGGAGCTGTCCATGCGTTCGGCCTTGCCAGGAGGGGATGCGCCCCCCGGTTCCCCGGGAGGCGCAGGCGTTCGGTGGTCAGTGGGCCTGGGCCGCACCCGCCCCTTTCGGGATGCGGATCGACTCGACCAGATCCTGCACGTGCTGCGGCGGCTCCTTGCTCATCGCCGAGACCGCGTAGGCCGAGACGAAGTTGACGATGGCGCCGACGGTGCCGATCGACAGCGGCGAGATGCCGAAGAAGTGGTTCGCCGCGACGTTCTCGTACACGTTCGTGCCGGGGATGAAGAACCAGCCCAGGTAGAGGAAGATGTAGACCGAGGTGAAGACCAGACCGGCCAGCATGCCGACGATGGCGCCTTCCTTGGTCACGCGCTTCGAGAAGATGCCCATCATCAGCGCCGGGAAGATCGTCGCTGCCGCAAGGCCGAAGGCCAGCGCCACCACCTGCGCGGCGAAGCCGGGCGGGTTGAGGCCGAGCCAGGTCGCCAGCGCGATCGCCCCTGCCATCGCGATCCGGGCGGCGAGAAGCTCGCCCTTTTCCGAGATGTTGGGATTGATCGAGCTCTTGATCAGGTCGTGGCTGACCGCCGACGAGATCGCAAGCAGCAGGCCCGCGGCCGTCGACAGCGCCGCCGCCAGACCGCCCGCCGCGACAAGCGCGACGACCCAGCCCGGCAGGGCCGCGATTTCGGGGTTCGCAAGCACCATGATGTCGTTGTCGACCTTGGTCAGCTCGTTCCCGACGAAGCCGCGTTCGGCAAG
>JALORM010000144.1 GCA_025458985.1 Paracoccaceae bacterium
CGCGCCGGTGGCGCAGGCCGTCGCCGACGAGGTGCGGCTTCTGGCCTTCGACGAGATGCAGATCACCGACATCACCGATGCGATGATCGTCGGGCGGCTTTTCGAAAAGCTCTTCGCGGCGGGCGTCGTGGTCGTGACGACGTCGAACCGGCCGCCGGACGAGCTTTACAAGGACGGGCTGAACCGGCCGCTGTTCCTGCCCTTCATCGCGCTCCTGAAGGAGCGGATGACGGTGCGCGAGCTTGCCTCGGCGACCGACTACCGGCAGGATCGGTTGGCCGGCGAGCAGGTTTACTTCGCCCCGGCCGGTCCGGAGGCGCGCGCCGCGATCGACACGATATGGGCCGATCTCGCCCCCGGAGGCGGCACGCCCCTGACGCTCCGGGTCAAGGGGCGGGACGTGACGATCCCCGCCTTCGCGAACGGGGTCGCCCGGGCAACCTTCTGGGACCTGTGCGGGCGACCGCTCGGCCCGGCAGACTATCTGGCACTGGCCGGGTCGGTTCGGGTGCTGGTGCTTGAGGACATCCCGCGCCTGTCGGCCGAGAACTACAACCAGGCCAAGCGCTTCGTGACCCTGATCGATGCGCTCTACGAGGGGCGGGTGCGCCTGATTGCCTCGGCCGCCGACGAACCCGAGCGGCTGTACCTGGAGGGCGAGGGCAGCTTCGAGTTCGCCCGCACCGCCTCGCGCCTGCGCGAGATGCAATCGGCAGGCTGGGGCGCATAGGCGTATCGGTCCCAGAAGGCTATACTGGACCCAGCAAAGGGGAGGACGCCATGCCGACCATCGCCAGCGGTGCAGCACTGCAGACCGTCATCACGACCTTCGAGGTCACGCCCGGCACCTGCCAGGATCTGCTGGACGAACTGCAGGACGCCTACGGCGCGTTCATCTCGCAGCAGCCGGGCTTCATCGGCGCGGGGCTGCATGTGAACGACGCCCAGACCCGGATCGCCAACTATTCGCAGTGGGCGCGGCGCGAGGATTTCCTGGCGATGCTGAGGTCCGACGAGATGCGCCGGCGCAACCGGCGCATCAACGAACTGTGCAAGAGCTTCGAACCCGTGATGTACGACGTGGTCGGAAGCTACGGCTGACCGGTCAGGCGGCAAGCCGGCGGGCGGTTGTCTCGACAAGCGCGTAACCGCGGCCGCGCTGGTTCGAGATGACGCCCGGATCGCCGCCCAGCGCGGCGATCTTCTGCCGGATGTGGCAGACATAGACGCCAATGATCTTCGATACCGGTGCATCTTCCAGAGCATACAGCTGCCCGAGAATCTCGTCCTTCGTCACGATCCGGCCGGGGCGCAGGGCAAGGGATTCGACCAGCTCGTATTCCAACCGAGGCGCGTTGCCGCGCGATGTCGAGCGTGAGGTCGCCGAACTGGACGACCGGATCGGAAAGCCCTGCCCGGCGGCGGGCCACGGCCTGCACCCGGGCGGCCAGTTCGCGCGCATCGGTACCGTAGGTCACAACGTCGTCCGCGCCGTCGGCCAGTGCCCGGGTCGCCGTGGCCCGCGCCCCGGGCGGCACCAGCAGAACGATCGCCGCATCTGGTCGCACGCGGCGCAGCTGCTTCAGGCAGGCGGATGCCTCCATGTCGGGCAGGTCTGCGTCGAACAGGATGGCGTTCTGCTCGGAGAGGTCGGCATATTCCAGAAGGTCGGTACCGTCTTCGGCGCGGGTCACGAGAAACCCCGCCTCGGCTAGGTCCTTGGCCGCGGTCATTGCGGCCCAGGTCGTCATCGCGATCAGGATGCGCATGGTCGGGTCCTTTCCCGGTCAAGGCCAGGGCGCGGTCCCGTCGCCGGGTGGCCCCCCGCGAGGGCCACACACATGGCGGTTGGTGATGTGACGCCTCGTTCCGAGGCGGCGCGCGGCGCGCCGTGCCGGCCTTCCTGCCGGGCGGCGCACCCGAAGCGCGCCACGTGCTGAACCTAGGATTAGCGCCGCTGCGGGAAAAGGGGGAAGCGGACGGATTGGTTAACGCCGCATGGCCCGGCAGATGCCCGCCGGGCGCAGGTCAGGCTGCGGCAACGCTCGACAGGCTGTACTTGCGGCACCGGATCACCGCGTAGTCGCAGGTGATCTCCTCGCCCGGCGCGATGTCGCGTGCGGCAACCACGCTTGCCTCGGGACCGTTCGGCAGGACGACGACCGAGTTGGGATCGCTGGAATGGTTCGTGAAGCGGTCATTGTCGCCCGACAGCACCAGCACGCCCGACTCGGGGAAATACTCGCAGTAGGTCTCGAGATAGGCGGTCACATGCGGTGGGAAGCGGGCAAGGTCCCCTTCCGGTATGACCTTGTCGATGCGGGGATCGAACGCCCAGATCGGCGTGCCCTTTGCAATCGGCTCGTCGGCGAAGACCCCAAGCCCGTGGATGTCGCTCTGCCTGACCGTTGTCCTGACGAGCAGCACGCTCACCTCCCCCCACGCGGATGTCATTCCGGCAAACATCGGTAGGCGGTTCGGCGAAAGCAATGGGTCTGGGCGGGCGCCGCGAAGATTTCACCATGCGCTCAATCGGCGGCCCGACGCGGCGATTTGGCGCCACGGCGAGGCCATGCTAGGATGCGCGCAGAGAAGGGGCAGACCCCATGAGCAGACCGTTCCTTGCCGCCCTCATGCTCTCTGTGCTTGCGCCCGGCATGGCCGGGGCAGCGGGCTGCCGCATCGCGACCGAGGGCACGCGCTGCCTGACCGTGACACCCCGGACCGCGCCGCTGGCCCAGGGCGATGCCCTGCCGGAAACCGCCCGGCTGGTGATGAACCCGCGCTACTGGGGGCTTCCCGCCGTGGAAGACGGACAGCGCTACTACGTGCTCGGCCGCGAGGTGTACCGCGTCGATGCCGCCAGCATGCAGGTGATCGACCGCGTCTTCGGCGCCAACCCCGGGATATTCCGCTAGGCTCAGCGCTTGCGGCGGCCGCCTTCGTCGTCGTCCTCGTCCTCGTCATCCTCGCCCGCAGGCAGGTTGAAGAAGCTCTCGGCGTCCGGCAGCGGTGCCTCCTTCTCGTCGTCGTCGGTGAGCGAGAAGGTCTCGAGCCCGGCGATGTTCGACGGCATCTTGGGCTCGGCCGCGGGCATCCCGAGCGATTGCTCGGTCGAGACAAGCTTGCGGCGTTCGTCGTCGCTCATCGCGGTTCCGTCGGCGGCCTTCTTGCGGTTGGCCTTCTGCACCGCGGCGTCAAGCTCGGACTGCCGGCAGAGGCCAAGCGCTACCGGATCGATGGGCTGGATGTTGCCGATGTTCCAGTGGGTGCGCTCGCGGATCGCCTGGATCGTGGGCTTGGTGGTGCCGACAAGCTTGCCGATCTGGCCGTCGCCGAGCTCGGGATGGAACTTCACCAGCCAGAGGATCGCCGCCGGGCGGTCCTGGCGCTTGGAAAGCGGCGTGTAGCGCGGCCCGCGGCGCTTTTCCTCGCCCACGGCGGCGGCGTTGAACTTCAGCTTGAGCCGATAGGTCGGGTCCTGCTCGCCCCGGGTGATCTCGATCTGCTCCAGCTGGTTGTTGGCGATCGGGTCGAAGCCCTTCACGCCCTGCGCCACGTCGCCGTCGGCGATGCCCTGCACCTCAAGCTCGTGCAGACCGCAGAAATCGGCGATCTGCTTGAAGCTGAGCGTGGTGTTGTCGACCAGCCAGACGGCGGTGGCCTTTGCCATCAGGGGCTTGTTCATCGGCGTGCTCCTTGACACTTCTTCTCCGACGCCGGGAACCGGCTCCGGGGCCGCGGCCCTCGGGATTCTCCGATGTCGGGGAAATCGCAGGTTATATAGGCAGAAGCGACGCGAAGGGAAAGAGAGAATGCGCCGGCTGGCACTCCTGGTGATCGTCCTCTGCCTCGGGCTTCGGCCCGCGCTTGCCGAGGGCGAGCGGGCGGGCGACTTCGACTACTACGTGCTGTCGCTGTCCTGGTCGCCGCACTGGTGTGCGCTCGAGGGCGAGGCACGGGGCAGTCCGCAGTGCGCGCGTCGCGCCGGCTGGGTGGTGCACGGGCTCTGGCCGCAGTTCGAAGAGGGCTGGCCCTCGTTCTGCCGCACGACGGCGCGCGACCCGTCCCGGCGCGAGACGGCGGCGATGGCCGACGTGATGGGCGACGGCGGCAACGCCTGGCACCAGTGGCGCAAGCATGGCCGGTGTTCGGGCCTGTCGGCGCAGGACTACTTCGCCGCCATCCGCGCGGCCCATGCAGGCGTGAGCCAGCCCGAGGTTTTCGCGCGGATGGACCGGGCCTTCCGGCTGCCGGCTTCGGTCGTGGAAGAGGCGTTTCTCGAGGCCAATCCGGACTGGACGCCGGACATGCTGACAATCACCTGCCGCGACAGCCGCATCCAGGAGGCGCGTCTCTGCCTTACCCGCGAACTGGAGCCGCGGACCTGCGGGGCCGACGTGGTGCGCGATTGCACGATGCGCGATGCGGTGATGGAGCCCGTGCGCTGACGGCGCGCTAGCGTGTCGGCACCGGTGTTTCGCCCCGGTAGTCGTAGAAGCCCCGCTGCGTCTTGCGGCCCAGCCAGCCGGCCTCGACGTATTTCACCAGCAGTGGGCAAGGACGGTACTTGGTGTCGGCCAGACCGTCATGCAGCACGTTCATGATGGCAAGGCACGTATCGAGCCCGATGAAGTCGGCCAGCTCCAGCGGACCCATCGGGTGATTGGCCCCGAGCTTCAGCGATTCGTCGATGGACCGGACCGAGCCGACGCCCTCGTAAAGCGTGTAGACCGCCTCGTTGATCATCGGCATCAGGATGCGGTTGACGATGAAGGCCGGAAAATCCTCGGCGCTGGCAGCGGTCTTGCCCAGTTTCTCCACGACCGCGAGGCAGGCCTTGTAGGTCGGCTCGTCGGTGGCGATGCCGCGGATCAGCTCCACGAGCTGCATCACCGGGACGGGGTTCATGAAGTGGAAGCCCATGAACTTCTCGGGGCGGTCGGTACGGCTGGCCAGCCGCGTGATCGAGATCGACGAGGTGTTCGACGTCAGGATCGTGTGCGGCTGAAGATGCGGCAGCAGGTCCTCGAAGATGGCCTGCTTGACCGTCTCGCGCTCGGTCGCGGCCTCGATGATCAGGTCGCAGGCACCGAGGTCGGTGAGCTTCAGGGTCGTGCGGATGCGGCCCACCGCTGCGGCCTTGTCGGCCTCGGCGATCTTGCCGCGGCTGACCTGGCGGGCGAGGTTCTTCTCGATCAGCGCCAGCGCCGCGGAGAGCTGGTCCTGCGAGATGTCGGTCAGGAGCACGTCGTAGCCGGCCAGCGACAGGACATGGGCGATCCCGTTGCCCATCTGCCCCGCCCCCACGACGCCGACCGACCTTATCTCCGCCATCGCCCACCCCTTGCGTTCCCGGGCGACCATAGGCGGCAGGGGCTGCTGCGCGCAAGCCTGCGGCCCGGCAGATCGGTCGAATTGAACCCTTAGCCATTTCGAAACCCGCATGCGTGATTCTCCGCCGCGGGTGAACTTCATGAGGTGGGTGAAATGAGCTATGTCACCAGGGGCGATGGCGCCCTCGACTACTATCCGTGCCGCTACGGGGCTTCGAAGCTCCTGTTTCGCGGCCCGCGCCGCAAGACCGATGATCCCTATGTGGCCGTTATCGGCGGGACCGAGACCTACGGCCGCTTCGTGGAAAAGCCCTATCCCCAGCTGGTCGAGGGGACCTGCGGCCTGAGGCTTCTGAACCTCGGCTACATGAATGCCGGCATCGATGTGTTCCTGCAGGACCAGACTGTGCTCGACCTCTGCGCCGGGGCCGAGGCCACGGTCATCCAGCTGATGGGGGCACAGAACCTGACGAACCGCTTCTACGCGGTGCACCCGCGCCGGAACGACCGGCTGCTTTCGGTCTCCGAGCTGCTGAAGGTGCTCTACCGTGACGTCGACTTCGCCGAGTTCAACTTCACCCGGCATCTGCTGGTCGAGCTTCAGGAACGCTCGCCCGAGCGTTTCGCCCTTGTTGTGAGCGAGATCAAGGCGGCCTGGGTTGCCCGGATGCGGCAGCTTCTGTCGGCGACGGGCGGGCGCAAGGTCCTGCTCTGGATCGGCGAGGAGGCGCCGGGCGACGGTACCGTGCTGAACGCGCGCGCGCCCGATCCGCTGTTCGTGAGCCAGGACATGATCGACACGCTCCGGCCGCTGGTGTCGGACGTTGTCGTGGTTGTGGAAAGTCCGCAGGCCCGCGCCGCGGGTACCGAAGGCATGGTCTTCGGCCCCGAGGATGCGGCCGCTGCGGCCACGACGACCAACGCCGCCGTTCACCGGCAGGTGGCAGAGGAACTGGCGCTGTCGCTGGGCCGGGTTCTCGGCTGAGTGCGGGAACGTGGCGGGCGGCCGGTATGGCCGCCCCCTCATTCCGGCGTTCGGCCGGTCAGAGCTTTTCGGTCAGCTCCGGCACGATCTGGAACAGATCGCCCACCAAGCCGTAATCGGCGACCTGGAAGATCGGCGCCTCTTCGTCCTTGTTGATCGCGACGATCACCTTGCTGTCCTTCATCCCGGCCAGGTGCTGGATGGCCCCCGAGATGCCGACCGCGACATAGAGCTGCGGCGCCACGACCTTGCCGGTCTGGCCCACCTGCCAGTCGTTCGGCGCATAGCCCGAGTCGACAGCGGCGCGGGACGCGCCCACGGCCGCACCCAGCTTGTCGGCAAGCTTTTCGATCAGCGCAAAGTCGTCCTTCGACCCCACGCCGCGACCGCCCGACACGACGATGCCGGCCGAGGTCAGTTCCGGCCGGTCCGAGGCCGCGACCTTGTC
>JALORM010000145.1 GCA_025458985.1 Paracoccaceae bacterium
GACTTCGGCGACGACCGCGTGCTGGCCTGGATGGCGGGGACGCTGCGCAACCTTGGGGCGATGGAAGCGCGGGGGGCGGCGCGGCGGCGCCGGCGCGAGGGCGAATTCGCCCGGCGCGCCGGTTTGGCCGAGCCCGCCGACTGGCCGTTGCCCGACCCCGCCGGCTTGCCGCCGGTTCTGGCCCGCACCGCCCGGCTGATTGCGGCCGGCTGCACGCGCGACGAACTGCGCTGGCTGCTTGGCATTTCCGACGCGGCACTGCGCCAGCGACTTGTCTCGCTGCGTCGCCTCGCGCGCCCGGCCATTCTGCCGCCGGTGCTTTTGCCTGCGGTTGGCGGGAGACGGCGCGCGCCCCTGCTGGCCGCGATGCGTCGCCTGCCCTCTGCGCAGCTTGGCACGGTCGATCCCGACGGACATCTTCTGTCGATTTCGCCCTCACGTTTCGCGGGTTCACGGCAACAGGGTGCGGGACTTAACGAAGGAGACATCCCATGCTCGGCACCTGCAGGATCGGAAACATCTTCTACTGGGTCGCGGACCTCGACCGGACCGAAGCCTTCTACCGCGACACGGTCGGACTGACGGTCCGCCGCGTGGCGGGCGACGAGGGCGAACCGGACTTCCTGATCGCCTCCACGGCCGGCGGCGTGGACCTGCTGTTCTTCCCGGGCGAGCCCAGGCCGGGGAACTCTCCGATACCGGTCTTCGACCTGGCCGAGGGCGGGATCGATGCCGCGGTCGACCGCCTGGTCGGCGCAGGCGCCACGCTGGTGACGCCCGTTTCGCACGCGCCGGGGGGCTGGTCGGCCGAAGTCGCCGACCCCGATGGCTACATGGTCTCGATGTACCAGGGCGAGAGCAAGCCGCGCTGAGGGCAGCGTCAGACCGTGCGGGGGCGGAGGCGGAGCATCAGGTAGCGGTTGTAGAGGCGGAACGCGTCGGCGTTGCGATCGGCCTTCTGCAGCCGCGCCCCGAGGTTCTCGACCCGCCGCCGGCCCATCGCCAGCCGCAACAGCCGGCCGGCCATCCAGCGGGCGGCCGGTTTGCGCGCTGCCAGTTCCGCATCGATCCGCGTGACGCCGTGGCCGATCACGTTGAAGAACCCCTGTTCCAGGTCGAGCGAGGGCGCCACTGCGTCGGTGATGTCCTCCTCGCTCACGATGTCGAGGGGCAGCCCGGCCAGGGTCTGGCGGAAGCGCTCAAGCGGGTGGCCGCCGCCGGGCTTCGGACCGTGGGCGGTGCGGCCACGATAGGCCTCGGTGCGGAAGCAGTCGGCCACGACGATCTCACCCCCGGGTGCAAGCGCCGCGAGCGCGCCGGCAAGGCCCCGGTCGAGCGGGATGTACTGGAAGCTTTCGGAAAACAGGCAGAGGTCGAAGCGCGGCTCGGTCCGGAAAGCCTCGAAAGTGGTCTGGTGGACGACAGCGCCGGGTGCGTTGGCGCGGCAGCGTTCGGCGAGGAATGCCGAGGGGACGACGATGTCGACCGCGTGGCCGAGGGCAAGCAGCTTCTTCGCGGTCTCGCCCGCCCCGCCGCCGATGTCGAGGATGCGCAGCCGCCCCTCGGGCAGGAGGCGGAAGAGCTTTTCGGTATAGGCCGCCTGCGCGGCGCCGAGGTTCGCGGCCGTCACGTCGAGCCCGGTCCAGAGCCCGTAATGCAGGTTTTCGGCCCCCGTCAGCCAGCGGATGAAGGACAGGCCAACATCGAGGCCGACGGCGCGGGTATCTAGCTTGGCTCCCATGCTGCGCTCCATAGGCGAGCGCCGCGCCGATGGGAAGCCGCGTCGGACAGGGCCGTGCCCCCCGGGTGGCTGCGGGACGGAGGTTGCCGCAGGGCGCGCGGGCTCAGCGCAGGTGGTCGCGGAAAGCCGTGAGAGCCCGGGCGTAGACCTCGCGCTTGAAGGGCACGATCTGCGCCAGCACCTCGTCGGGCGAAAGCCAGCGCCAGGCCGAGAATTCGGGGTGCGCGGTCTCGATCTTCACCTGGTCGTCGCTGCCGCGGAACCGCATCAGCACCCACTTCTGCTTTTGCCCCCGGAATCGGCCGCCCCAGACCTTGCCGACGAGGGCGTCAGGCAGGTCGTAGCGCAGCCAGCCCGGCGTGACGGCGATGACCTCGACGAGGTCCGGGGTCAGCCCGGTCTCTTCCCAGAGCTCGCGCAGGGCTGCGGCCTCAGGCGTCTCGCCCTTGTCGATCCCGCCCTGCGGCATCTGCCAGGCGGGGATCTCGCTATCCTTGCGCTGACCCACGAAAAGCTCGCCGCCCGCGTTCATCAGCATCACGCCGACGCAGGGCCGATAGGGCAGGCTGGCTGGGTCTTTCGGCACGGGGGCACGGTCCTCTGCTGGGGCTACGCGGGTCGCCGGAGGGCGAGGCTAACCCGCCGAGGCGAGATCGGCCAGAATGGCGTCCGCTGCCGCGCGCGGGTGGGCCGCCGCCCAGACGGGGCGGCCGACCACGATGTGGTCGGCGCCTGCCGCGATCGCCTCGGCCGGTGTCGCGATGCGCTTCTGGTCGCCCCGGTCTGCACCCGCGGGGCGCACCCCCGGTGTCACGATCAGCCGCCCGCGGGCCTCGGGCAGGGCCCGGATCGCGGCTGCCTCCTGCGGCGAGGCGATGACCCCGTCGGCGCCGGCGTCGAAGGCGCGGCGGGCCCTTTCGAGGACGATGTCGGCGAGCGGCCCTTCGCGGATCAGATCCTCGTCGAGGTCCGCCCGGTCGAGCGCGGTCAGGATGGTGACGGCAAGAATCCGCGTGGGCGAGCCCGCCGCACCTGCGCGCGCGGCCCGCACCACATGAGGGTCGCCGTGGACGGTCAGCAGATCGAGGTCGAACCTTGCGAGTCCGCGGACGGCCGCCTCGACAGTGGCGGGGATGTCGAAAAGCTTCATGTCGAGGAAGATGCGCTTGCCGTGTTCGTCCTTCAGCTCCCGCGCCAGCGCCAGCCCGCCGCCGGTGAGCATCCCGAGACCGATCTTGTAGAAGGACACTGCGTCGCCCAGGCGGCCGGCGATGTCGAGCCCCGAGACGGCATCGGGAACGTCGAGGGCCACGATCAGGCGGTCGTCGGGCATGGCGGAACTCCGGTCGGTGCCCGCGCTGATGCGCGTGAGGATGCAGGCTTGTCAACCCGCGGTTCACCATCTTCGGTGACAAGGGGCCGACGGGGCAGGAGGCTCGGCCATGGACATCACCCTCACCTACGCCCGCCCGTCCGAAGGCCCGGGGGCGGGCCCGGCGGTGGTCGGCTGGCTGCGCGACATCGAGAAGGGCGGCGTCCTCTATGACCCGCCCGAGCGGCTGAAAGGCCCCGAAAGCTCCGGCACCCACGCCAAGTCGGCGGCGCGTTGCCCGGCGGTGATCCAGATGGAAAGCCGCTACTTCATGGTCAGGTGTCCCTTCGACCTGCACATCGGCTTCGCGCGCGGGAAGGACGGCCGTCCGCATCTCGTCAACCGGATGGGGGCACGGTCGCCGGTGCGGCCCGCAAGGATTGCGGAGCTTCTGGTGCTGGTGTCCGAGGCCGAATGGCGCGTGCCGGGGCGCCCGACAATCCAGTTGAAGCTTCCCTACATCTTTCTGTCGGACGAGCCGGTTTACCTGACCCAGCTTGCTCCTTTCGCACATTACCGGCGAGAGCCCCTGCCGGGCACGATCTTCGGCGGGCGGTTCCCGATCAGCCTCTGGCCGCGACCGATCATGTGGGCGTTCGAGTGGCACGAGCCCGAGCGCGACATCGTCCTGTCGCGCGGCGAGCCGCTGTTCTACGTGCAGTTCGAGACCGACCGTCCCGAGCGCCCGGTCCAGCTGGTCGAGGCAGAGATGACCCCCGAGGTGCGCGGCTATCTGGACCACATTTCGGGAGCCGTGAACTTCGTGAACCAGACGTTCTCGCTGTTCCGGGCGGCCGAGGCTGCGCGCCCCGCACGGCTGGTGGTGCCGCGGGGCAGGTAGCCTCGCCCCGCCGGACCCGGGCGTCCGGACCGTACCGCCTGGAAGGCAGCACGGTCACCGGCGGAGGGGTGCAGCGGCGGAAGAATTCGGCCGTCAGGACCTCTGCGCCGGGGGCCACGCCCGCATTGCGCGCGCATCGCGCGTGGCCAAGGCCCCGCGCTTGTGGCCCGGGGGCCCGATGGCGGGCGAGGAGGGGCTCGAGGAGAGGGGCTGAAGCGGCGGGCAGCGCAGTCCGGGGACGGGAGCCGAGGTCGCGGGGCAGGAGCCGAGGTTGCGGATGGATCGGGCCACGCGCCGCCATGCAGCGCAGGGCCAGGAGCGGTGAAGATCGCGCGGTTTCGCTCAGACCGACTGAAGCCGGGCGGCGCCGATCAGCATCCGCGCGATCCGCTCGTGCGGCCAGCCCGGGTGCCCGACGACCGAGGCCCTGACGGTGGCCTCTGCTCCGTCGGGCCGGACGACGGCGACATCGCCGATGTAGCGACGGCTGACAACATCGTAGCGGAGCGCGAGAAGACGGGAAATGGACTGCATGGCGTTCTACCTGCGACTGATCTGCGTTCCATATTCGTTCCCTGATTCTGGTGAACAAATCGAAAACCATGCGCACGCCCGGACCGGGGCGTCCTCACCGCCTCCGCCCAGCTTCTTGACGTTCGAAGGCCGCACGACCATCTGCCGGGAAGGAGGCCTTGGACCCTGCGCCGCAACGGGCGGGATCCGAAAGGTGCTTGCACAAGGAGAGACCCGATGAACCTGGACAAGTTCACGGAACGGTCGCGCGGATTCCTTCAGGCCGCACAGACCATCGCGATGCGGGAGGGGCAGCAGCGTGTTGTGCCCGAGCATCTTCTGAAGGCGCTGATGGATGACGAACAGGGCCTTGCAGCCAATCTGATCCGCCGGTCGGGCGGCGCGCCCGAGCGCGTGGCCGAGGCGGTGAATGCCGCGGTCGGCCGGCTGCCCAAGGTCTGGGGCGGCGACGGCCAGGTCTATGTCGACACCGCGCTGGTCAGGGTGCTGGACGAGGCCGAGAAGCTTGCCAAGAAGGCCGGTGACAGCTTCGTTCCGGTCGAGCGCATCCTGATGGCGCTGGCGATGACCGCGTCCAAGGCGAAGGACGCGCTGGAGGCGGGCGCGGTCAGCGCGCAGAAGCTGAACGCCGCCGTGAACGACATCCGCAAGGGCCGCACGGCGGACTCGGCCAGTGCCGAGGAAGGCTACGACGCGCTGAAGAAATACGCGCGTGACCTGACCGAGGCCGCGCGCGAGGGCAAGATCGACCCGATCATCGGCCGTGACGAGGAAATCCGGCGTGCCATGCAGATCCTGTCGCGGCGCACCAAGAACAACCCCGTTCTGATCGGCGAACCCGGCGTCGGCAAGACCGCCATCGCCGAGGGCCTCGCGCTGCGCATCGTGAACGGCGATGTGCCCGAGAGCCTGAAGAACAAGAAGCTTCTGGCGCTGGACATGGGCGCGCTGATCGCCGGTGCGAAGTACCGCGGCGAGTTCGAGGAGCGGCTGAAGGCGGTGCTGTCCGAGGTCACCTCGGCTGCGGGCGAGGTGATCCTGTTCATCGACGAGATGCACACG
>JALORM010000146.1 GCA_025458985.1 Paracoccaceae bacterium
CTGCGCCGCGCGAATAGATGTCGAACGCCGCCTGCACCGGCACGCGCACCGCCATGCCGTCGGCGAAGGTGCGCGCCGCGGGCGTCTCGACCAGGCGCCCGGCCTCGACCGACAGCTTCGCCGTCTGCGCGCCCTCCGAGACCACGCCCACCACTTCGGTCGCAAGGCCCAGCGCATCGCGCGCCGCGATCACCCCGCAGATGCCCGACCCGCAGCCGATCGGCACATAGACCGTGTCGAGAGGGGGCGCGCCCCGGAAAAACTCCAGCGCGTAGGTCGCAACGCCCCGCACAAGTTCGCGGTGGAAGGGCGGCACGATGGCCAGGCCCTCGGCGGCGCCGACGCGGAACGCCTCTTCCCGCGCCTCGTCGAAGTCCGCCCCGAACTCCACCAGCTCGGCTCCGAAGGCCCGCATCGCGGCGTTCTTCTCGACCGAGTTGCCGCGGGGCACGTAGACCAGCGCCCTGAGCCCGGCCGCGGGCAGGCGGGGTCGGTGCGGCGCAGCCAGTCGATGAAGGTGATGCCGCCCCGCACCTTGAAGGCGCCGGTCGGCCCGTGGTTTTCGTGCTTGACCCAGACCTCGCAGCCCGCCCGCGCCGAAAGCAGCGGCCAGGCATATTGCGGGGTGGGCGCCATGTGGCGGTGCACAAGCGCGGCGGCGGCCTCGAGGTCCGCCAGCGGAAAAAGCTGTGACTCCATCCCGCCACCCAAGCGGCGGGGCAGGGCCGTGTCAACAGCGAGAGGACTGGAGGCGGGTACCGGAATCGAACCGGTCTTCACGGATTTGCAATCCGCTGCGTAACCTCTCCGCCAACCCGCCGGAGCCGAGGGACGGGATAGACCATGGCATGGCTCCGCGCAAGGCCGGCCCGCCGGTCCCGGCCCGTGTTGCCGCCGGGGGGCTTCTGTGGCAGACACGGGCAAGCAACCAGACCGATGGGTTCAGTCGATGCCCGACTATGCCGCACGCCGCGTGATGATGGTGGACACCCAGGTCCGGCCGTCCGACGTGACCAAGTACCCGATCATCGCCGCGATGCTGGACATCCCGCGCGAGCGGTTCGTCCCCGATGCCCTGCGCGAGGCCGCCTATGCGGGCCACAACCTTGCCGTCGCCCCCGGGCGCGAGCTTCTGGAACCGCGCACGCTGGCCAAGATGCTCGATCGTCGCTGTCGAGGAGGACGAGTCCATGGCCGCCGAGGCCGAGGCCGCGCTGGCAGCGACCGGGGTCGACAACGCCGTGGTGGTGGCCGCCCCCCTGGCCGCCGGGGCCGCGAAACACGGGCCCTACGACGCGATCGTGGTGCAGGGCGCCGTCGAGGTGCTGCCCGACGCCATCGCCGATCAGCTGAAGGAGGGCGGGCGGATCGGCTGCCTGTTCCTCGAAGGCGCCCTTGGCCTCTGCCGGATTGGCCTCAAGCACGAAGGCCGGATCGTCTGGCGCTTCGCCTTCAACGCGACCGCCCCGGTGCTGCCCGGGTTCGCCCGCGCGCCCGCCTTCGCGCTATGAGGGGGGCAGGTCTCCGCGCCGGTATCTGGGCAGCCCTGGCGGCCGCGGTCCTGGCGGCCCCGGCGGCGGCCGAGTCGTTGGCCGACTCGCTTGCCGACGCCTATCGCAACTCGAACCTGCTGGAACAGAACCGCGCGGTTCTGCGCGCCGCCGACGAGGACGTGGCCGGTGCCGTTTCGGCGCTGAGGCCGGTCGTCAACTTCGTGGCCTCGGCGGGCTATTCCGACCCGGCGCTGGGCGACAACCTCACCGGATCGGTCGCACTCACGGCCGAGATCACGCTGTTCGATTTCGGGTCAAACCGGCTTGGCGTCGATGCCGCGCGCGAAAGCGTGCTGGCGACGCGGCAGGCGCTGCTGGGCGTCGAGCAGCGGGTGCTGCTGTCGGCGGTCAGCGCCTACATGGATGTGGTCAGCACGGCCGAGTTCGTCCGTCTGCGCGAGGCGAACGTGCGCCTGATCGGCGAGGAACTGCGCGCCGCGAACGACCGGTTCGAGGTAGGCGAGGTCACACGCACCGACGTCTCGATCGCGCAGGCGCGCCTTGCCGGCGCCAACGCCAATCTCGCGGCAGCCCAGGGCGACCTCCAGGTGGCGATCGAAAACTTCCGCGCCGCCGTCGGTCGGTCGCCCGGTAACCTTAGTGGCCCCGGCCGCAGCCCGCAGACGGCCGCGAGCCTCGACGAGGCGCAGGCGATCGGCGTGCGCACCCATCCGTCGATCCGCCAGGCCCAGCACGAGGTCACGGTGGCCGAGCTCAATGCCGAACGTGCGCGCCTCGGGACGCGCGGGCGGCTGACGGGGGACGCACAGGTCGGGCTGGACCAGGACGGCGACTCCCGCAGCTCGGTCGGGCTCAGCTTCCGCCAGCCGATCTACCAGGGCGGGCGGCTCAGCGCGCTCTACCGCCAGGCGCTCGCCTCGCGCGATGCCTCGCGCGCCGCACTTCTGGAAACCCAGCGCACGGTTGCCAGCGACATCGGCACCGCCTGGGCCCGGCTGCAGGTGGCCGAGGCGCAGATCCGCGCCAGCGAGCAGCAGATCCGCGCCGCGCAGGTCGCCTTCGAGGGCGTGCAGGAAGAGGCCCGCCTGGGCGCGCGGACCACGCTCGACGTGCTCAACGCCGAGCAGGAGCTTCTCGATGCGCGGACGGCGCGGATCGACGCGGGCACCCAGCAGGTGGTGGCGGTCTATGCGCTGCTGTCGGCCATGGGCCTTCTGACGGTGGAGCATCTGGGCCTTGGCGTTCCGGTCTACGACCCCTCCGCCTACTACAACGCCGTGCGCAACGCCCCGGCCACCAGTGTACAGGGCCAGCGCCTCGACAGGCTTCTCGACTCGCTCGGCCGGAACTGAACGGTTCCCGACGGTAACGGTTGTGCAACCTCCGGCCGCCAGATAGGATTCGGTCCGGTTTTGACGAGGCAGAGCACATGATGTCGGATCCTGCCGGTAAGGGCGAGATCGAGGACGTGATCGCGTCGATCCGCAAGCTGGTGCGGTCGGCGCCCAATGCGCACCGTCTGGTCCTGACCGAGGCGTTGCGCGTCGACGCCGCATCCCCCGACGACACGGACGCGCGCAGCGCGGATGGCGAGGGCGCGGACGGCGCGGATGACCGCGCCGACCCGCACGAGGCCCTCGACCGTGGCGCGGCCGGGACCGCGGTCTCGCTTGAGAAGGCGCTGGCCGAGCTCGAGGCCGAGCTTGCGGTCGACGCCGCCATGGGCTCGCGCGAGGACCGCTACGACCCCTGGGAACCCGTCGACGCATCGCCGCGCGAGGCTGCCGCGGCCGAGCCGGGCGAGATCGAGATCGAGCTGGAAGTCGCCTCGGCGACCGAGGCCGAGGTGGTGATGTTCAGCAGGGTCGGCGCGAGCGCCCGATCCTCCGGAGCGGAGGCCGGCGACGCCGGTCAGGCGTCCGCCGAGGAAGACGCCGTGCCGGCAGAGGCGGTCGCGGCCGTTGACGCGGCCCCCGCAGACCCGGCGCCCGAGCCCGTTGGTTCAGACGCCCCCGAGGCGGCCTTTGCCCGGGTCGAGGAGGCCGCGGCGCGGCCCGAGCCGGTCTACCGCCCGGTCGAACCCGATCCGCAACCGCAGGGCCCGGCAGAGAACGTCGCCTCGCCCGACGCCGAGTCGCTTCTCGACGAGAACGAGCTTCGCGCGCTGGTGGCCGAGGTGCTGCGCGAAGAGCTGAAGGGACCGCTTGGCGAACGGATCACCCGCAACGTGCGCAAGCTGGTGCGGCGCGAGATCGCGCAGGCGTTGTCCAACTACGACCTGGGCTGATCGGCCGCCGCGCGGCCTTGACGGGACGCCCGGATGCGAAACGCGCGCCCGTCGAAGGAGCGCGCGTTCGATCCCGTTGTTCGACAGGTCAGGCGGCTTCGGCCTGTTCGGCCGCGTGGCGACGCTCGCTTTCCTCGCGCGACAGCGCAACCGACGTGCGAACACCCTTCGACACGAAATCCATCAGGCCAGCCACCACACGCTCGTTGGGGTCGATCCCTGCGCAGGACAGAACCTCGCGCCCATCGCGCGACCGTGCCCAGCGGGCGATCTGTTCGGGGCCGTTGCCGTACTTCTTGTCGTCCGCGATGGCGTCATCCAGGGCGGCCAGAACCACCGCCGCGAAGAGCTTCCGCGCGCGCTGACCCTGTTCGAAGTTGAATGCCGTGGCGTCGATGAGCTGGGCCATTTGAAGTCCTTATTCTTGCTCTTGCGTCTTCTGGCGTCCGGTGAATATGGCCGGATTGCGCCGATTCGGTATCCCGTTTGCCGCATGGCCCCCATGCGTGGGCCGCATGGCTCTTGCCGGTGACCACTTGATGTAGTCGAGGCCGGGCAGCAGGACCGACGAAATATAGGGCCCGCCAGCCGTCCATCAACCATCTGTCAAGCTTTTGTCGCGGAATCGCCGCGTTTTTCCGCGCCCGCCGCGCGGGCTCAGGCAGGGTCGCCGACCAGCCGCACGCGCGCCGGCCCGGCCGCCATCTCCCCCCCGGCACGATCGAACCTCAGATAGGCGATGCCGCGCCCGCCCGACTGGGTATAGAGCGTGCCGGCAGGCTTGCCCTCGGCCAGGATCTCGGTCCCGACCGGCGCCGCCCCGTCCACCTCGACGGTGGCGAGGCCCTTGCGCAGTTCGGTCTTGTGCTTCATCCGCGCAGTGACTTCCTGCCCGACGTAGCAGCCCTTGCGAAAGTCGACGCCGTTCAGCCGCTCGAAGCCGCATTCCAGGATGTAGCTTTCGTCCGGCACAAGCTCGATCCCGCTTTCGGGAATGCAGGCCGCCACGCGCACCGCATCCCAGTCGATGGCGGGCTCGCCGCCCGGCGCCTCGGAGTAGTGCCGCCAGCCGAGCGCGGCGTGCCGCGGGTCGGGCAGGGCGCCCTCGGGGGCCGGGCCGAGCCCGCGCGTCACATGCAGCGGGCTTTCCGCCAGCGCGACCTTCGACCTCAGCCGGTACATCGACAGCCGCTGCACCAGCGGTGCGGCCAGCCCTTCGGCCACGTCGATCAGGATCGCCTCGCCCTGCGTCAGCAGGAAGAAGTCGGCCAGGTATTTGCCCTGCGGCGTCAGCAGCGCGGCGTAGGCAAGGCCTGCCTTGGCGCGCGCGACGTCGTTGGTGACAAGGCCCTGAAGGAACCCCTCGCGGTCCTCGCCCGTGACCGCGATCAGCTTTCGCGCGTCTGCCCTCTCGCCCGCCATGCGCACCTCCTGCCGTCCAATCTAGGCACGCTGGTGGCGCGACGCGAGGGGTCAATCTTCCGAGAACTGAAGCCGGCAGAGCTCGGCATAAAGCCCGCCGCGGGCGATCAGCTCGTCATGCCGCCCCTCGTCCACCACCCGGCCCCGGTCCAGCACCACGATCTTGTCGGCGCTGCGGATCGTCGCCAGCCGGTGCGCGATGACCAGAGTCGTGCGCCCCGCCGACAGCCGCTCCAGCGCCTGCTGCACCACCGCCTCGCTGGCCGCGTCCAAGGCCGAGGTCGCCTCGTCCAGAAGCAGGATCGTGGTGTCGCGCAGCAGCGCCCGCGCGATGGCGACACGCTGGCGCTGCCCGCCGGACAGGTTCGATCCGCGCGGGCCTGCGGGGCTGTCGAGCCCCTGCGGCAGCTGAGGGGCAAAGTCCGCCACATGGGCATCCGCCAGCACGCGGTCGAGCAGCGCGGGGTCGACGTCCTGCCGCCCGAGAAGGATGTTCTCGCGCACCGTTTCGTCAAACAGCAGCGCGTCCTGCGTGACGACCGAGAACAGCGCCCTGAGCGCCCCGGTCTCGAGGCCCCGAATGTCCTGCCCGCCCACCGTCACGCGGCCCTGCTGCGGATCGACCATCCGCGTCAGCACGCTGAACAGCGTGCTCTTGCCGGCCCCCGAGGCGCCGACCAGCGCGGTGGTCCTGCCCGCCTCGGCCGTGAAGCTGACGCCGCGCAGGACGGGCATGTCGCCGAAGGCCAGCGCCACATCCTCGACCCGGATCGTGGTGTCGGCCGGCACCGGGGCCGGGGCGGCCGGCGTGAGGATCGTGGGTTCGGTGTCGAACAGGCGATAGAGCCGCTCGAGGCTCGCCGCCGCGACCTGCCAGACCCCGGTCAGGGCGCCGAGCCGGCGGAGCGGCTGGAACGTCAGCGCCATGGCCGTGAAGAACGCCATGAATTCGCCCACCGACTTCTCGCCCGCGATGATCTCGCGGCCGCCGATCACCAGGACCAGGAAGAAGCCGACCCCGGTGATCACGTCGATCAGCGCGGGAATCACGGCGCGCGAGGCCTCGATCTTGACGTTCGCCGTGACGATCCGGCCCACGATCCGCTCGAACCGGCCCATCTGGTAGTCTTCCAGCGCGTTGAGCTTGATCGGCACGATGCCGTGGAACATCTCGTCCAGCCGGGTCGAGCGGTCGCCCGAGGTCTCGCGCATCGCACGGGTCTTCTTGCGGATGTAGCGCTGGGCGATCGCGGCCGGCGCGATCAGGCCTGGGTGTCGCCCTGGAGCCGTTCCATGAGGGCACCGGGCGGGTTCACCTGGAAGAAGGCCGCGTCGAGCCTGAGCATGTGGCGCAGGAGGTCGACCTGCATCGCCGTCGTGGATCGCTGCGCGACCAGCGCCATCAGCGACTTGAAGGCGACCGACGTCACCGCGCGCAGGAGGAACAGCCCCAGGATCGCGCCACCCACCCACCAGACGGCCTGCGGATCGCCCGCCACGAACACCCGGTCGAACAGCGGCTCCATCATCCACGACAGCGCGCCCAGGGTCGATCCCTCGATCACCATCAGCACGAAGGCCACCGCCATCTTGCCCGCGTGCGGCCTGAGATAGCCGCGCCAGAGCCGCCCGAAGAGGCGGCGCGAGGCGTAGCGCGGGTCGTCGCTCTGGGGGGAACGGGGGGTCGTCAAGGGCGCGCCTTCGGCCATGGCTTTGGGCAGGACAGGGCCGCCCGCCCCGGGGCATAGCCGCTTGCCTGCGGGCTGGCAAGGCGGCCCCGTTGACCTTCCCCGGGCCGGGGCCTACGCAAGGCCCAAGCAGGAGACGCCCCCATGAGCCTCGCCCACGGCCGCCATACGCTGGCCATTCCCGGCCCCTCGGTGATGCCCGACAGGGTCCTGAACGCGATGCACCGGGCGGCGCCGAACATCTACGCGGGCGCGCTGATCGAGATGACGCGGTCGCTGATCCCCGACCTGCGGGCCGTGGCGCGGACCAGGCACGCGGCCACGATCTACATCGGGAACGGCCACGCGGTCTGGGAGGCGGCGCTGGCCAATGTGCTGTCCCGCGGCGACCTCGTGCTGGTGCCGGCCACGGGCCGCTTCGGCTATGGCTGGGGCGAGATGGCGAAGGGTCTCGGCGCCGAGGTCGAGGTGATGGACTTCGGCAAGCGCGCGCCCGTCGACCTCGCCCGGCTGGAGGAGCGGCTGGCCGCCGACACCGGGCACAGGATCAAGGCGGTCCTGGCCGT
>JALORM010000147.1 GCA_025458985.1 Paracoccaceae bacterium
AAATCAGAAAGATCGAAACGCGCCATGATCACCTCCCTCAGCAGATGTGAATCACAGCCCGATGCCAACGGAAATCCCGTTTATGAGTTCAGAACCTAGGCCCGCCGGCCGTCCCGCCTCAACCGCCCGGCCAGACCTGGGTCCAGAACAGCGCGACGGGGATCACCCCCGCGGCAATGATGCAGATCGCGCGCGACGCGTTCACCGCGCGGGCCAGCCGGCCCTGCTGCGCCGCCTCGCCGAACAGGGCGACGGCCACGAGGATCGCCTCGCCCTCGCCGCGCCGTGCGGCCTCGCGGGCGCGGATCGAGGCCATGGCGGCCTCGGTGCGTTCTTGCATCCAGTCTGCCTCGGCCAGGGCGCGGCGGCGATCTTCCAGTCCGGACATCGGGTCCCCTCACGTTGCTTCCCGCAGCAGAGACATGGCGCAGCTTGCGGCTGGGTCCACGCGCTGCGACATCCTGGCTCACCGGATCGGCGGCTCAGCGCCGCTCGGGCAGAATCTGCTGCACGATGCCCGCCAGCATCAGATAGAGCGAAGTCAGCACCAGGCCCCAGTGCGCCCAGCTCTGCGGGTGGAAGTCGACCCAGGCCGCCCAGCCGGCAAAGCCGGTCCAGGCCAGGGCAACGGGCAGCGTGACCGCCCGCCAGCGCTCGGTCCGCACCGGGTGCACGAACTTGAGCGGCAGGAACATCGCCCCCGCGAAGACGCCGACCAGGAACAGGATCGTCCAGAACTCGGGCTGCACTGCGAAGAGGACGATGATGACCATGTTCCAGCAGGCCGGAAAGCCCGAGAACGAATTGTCCTTCGTCTTCATCCGGGTGTCGGCGAAGTAGACGGCGCTTGCGAAGGTTATGACGATGATCGCCATCCATCCCGTCCAGCCCGGCAGCAGGCCCGACCTGAACAGGGCGAAGGCCGGGATGAACACGTAGGTCAGGTAGTCGACGATCAGGTCCATCAGCACCCCGTCGAATTGCGGGGCGTAGGTCTTCACGTTGTAGCGCCGGGCCAGCGGGCCATCGATGCCGTCGACGACGAAGGCGACGACCAGCCAGAGGAACATCAGGCTCCATTGGCTGTCCACCGCGGCCAGCATCGCAAGCATCGCGAAGACGGCGCCGGTCGCCGTGAACAGATGGACAAGAAGGGCCTTGAAGCCGGGGCTCATCGGCCAGTCATCGCCCAGATGCAGCAGCCGCGCAACGACTTACCGGCCCGGGCCGGCCTTCGGATGCGCCTGGGTGTAGACCTCCATCAGCCGCCGCTCGTCAACCGCCGTATAGGCTTCGGTCGTCGACAGCGAGGCGTGGCCCAAGAGCTCCTGAATCGCGCGGAGATCGCCGCCGGCATTCAGAAGATGCGTGGCGAACGAATGGCGCAGCGCGTGCGGCGTGGCGGTGGCGGGCAGGCCGAGCTGCATCCGCGTCTGCTCCATCGCGCGGGCCACATGGCGCGGCCCGAGCGGCCCGCCCCGCACCCCGCGGAACAGCGCCGCATCGCGGGCAAGGGGATGCGGGCAGGCTTTCGCGTAGGCTGCGACCGCTGCGCGCGCCGCGGGGATGACCGGAACGATCCGCTCCTTGCCGCCCTTGCCGCGGATGCGCAGCGCCTCGCCCAGAGGCAGGTCGGCGCCGGTCAGCGACAGCGCCTCCGAGATGCGCAGCCCGCAGCCGTAGAGCAGCGTGACCACCGCGGTGTCGCGCAGGCCCGCCCAGGGTTCGCGCGATTGCAGCTCGACCACGTCGATGACCTGCCGCGCGGCGTCCTCCGACAGCGGGCGCGGCAGCTTGCGGGTGTACTTCGGCGCCCGCGCCGACAGGGCGGGTGTCGCGTCGAACCCCTCGCGGTCCGACAGCCAGCGCAGGAACGCCTTCACCGACGACAGCGCGCGGGCCAGCGACCGGGCCGAAAGCCCGCGCGCCCGTTCATGGGCCATCCAGGCCCGCATGTCCGACACCGTCAGCCGCCCAAGCGCCGCAAGTCCGCCCTCACCGCCCGAATGCTGCGCGAGGAACCCGAGGAACCCCAGCACGTCTGTCCGGTAGGCCCGCGCCGTCGCCTCGGCCCGGCCGTCCAGCGCCGTGAGATGCCCGATCCAGCGGTCGAGCGCCTCGGTCCGGGCGGCCGGCAGCATGGCTCAGGCGAGGTGGGCGCGCACCGCCCGCTCGACGACGCCGCCGAAGAAGGCAAGCAGGTCGGTGCCCTGCCCGGGGCGGAACTGCCCCGGGTCGGCCGAGGCCAGCGCCAGCAGCGCGGGCAGCCGGTCGGGCCCGAGGTCGAGAAGGATCACCGCCTCGGATCGCATCGCGGCCCCCTCGGCCCCGTAGATCACCCCCTGCCCCGGCAGGATCGACCGCAGGACGACCCCGCGCCGGGGCCGGCCGCCCAGCGCGAGATACTCGCTTGCGAAGGCGGGTTCGGCCAGCAGGACCGCCTCGGGCATGCCGGACGGCACCCGGCCGTCGCGCGCGCCGAGGACCAGGCGCAGCGCGTCGATCCTCAGCGACTTGGCCACGGGGCCGGCCAGGCGCTCGGTCAGGTCCAGAAGATCGGAGGCCTCCAGCAGCTCCAGCACCGCCCGATGAATCGCGGCGGTGCCGGCGATGTTGTCGTAGGCCGCCGCCAGCACCGACTGGTGCCGGTCTTCCAGCTGCCCGAGCCGCCCCTCAAGCCGCGCCATCGCCAGCCCGCGCATGTCGACCACGTTCGAGCCCATGGCCCGCTCGCTGGCACCCACCAGCGCGCGCATCAGGTCCATGTCGTCAAGCACCAGCTCGGGCTCGCGCAGGATGGTGTCGCGCAGGACCGCGCGCTGTCCCTCGATTTCGGCCATGGTCGCTCCGTGCCGCAGTTGTCCGCATCAAGACTCGCCGGCAGAGCGCCGGGAATCAACGGAGAAGTGCGACTGAAACGCCAACCGTGGCCGGCGCGCAACCGCCCGGCAATGCCGGGCCGACGGTCAGAGGATCTTCTGGCCGGTCGCGGCCCAGTCCTTCAGGAAGCCCTCGAGCCCCTTGTCGGTCAGCGGGTGGCTCGCCATCGCCTTGATGACGTTCGGCGGCGCGGTCGCCACGTCGGCGCCGATCTTGGCGGCCTCGGACATGTGGTTGGCGCTGCGGATCGACGCGGCGAGGATCTGGGTCTGGAAGCCGTAGTTGTCGTAGATCTGGCGGATGTCGGCGATCAGCTGCATCCCGTCGAGGTTGATGTCGTCGAGCCTTCCGATGAAGGGCGAAATGAACGTCGCCCCCGCCTTCGCCGCCAAGAGCGCCTGATTGGCCGAGAAGCAGAGCGTGACGTTCACCATCCGCCCTTCGCCCGACAGGACCTTGCAGGCCTTGAGCCCGTCCCAGGTCAGGGGCACCTTGATGGCGATGTTGTCGGCGATCTTGGCCAGCTCGCGCCCTTCGGCGACCATCCCCTCGGCGTCAAGCGCCACGGTCTCGGCGCTGACCGGCCCGGGGATCATCTCGCAGATTTCCTTCGTAACCTCGCGGATGTCGCGGCCCGACTTGGCGATCAGCGAGGGATTCGTGGTGACCCCGTCGACCATGCCCAGTTCGTTCAGCTCGCGGATCGCCTTGGTATCGGCGGTGTCGACGAAGAATTTCATGGCGGGGCTCCCCGGGGTTGTGGCGGCTGTCGGGGGCTGTCATAGCCGAAGCCGGCGGGGGCCGAAACCCCCGGCCGGGAGGCGGGCGTGAGCGCAGGCGAGGACTTCGCGGAAGGGGTGCCGGTCGGTGTGCTGACCACCGAGCCCCTGGACCGCGTCCTGACCTACCGCGCCCCGCCGGGCGGCTGCGGTATCGGCGACTTCGTCGAGGTGCCGCTGGGGCCGCGCCGCGTGCTGGGCTGCGTCTGGGGGCCGGGCGATGCCGACTTCGACGCCGCAAAGCTGCGCGCCGTGGGGCAGGTGTTCGACGCCCCGCCGATGCGGCCCGAGCTGCGTGATTTCCTCGCCCGCGCCGCAGCCTACACCCTCACTCCCCTGTCCTCCATGCTGCGCCTTGCCACCCGCACGCCCGCGCTGGGCGAGGCGCCGGGCATGCGCAAGGTTTACCGCCGGGGCGGGGTCGAACCCGCGCGGTTGACCGAGGCGCGGGCGCGCGTGCTCGACACGCTCGACGCCTGGGGCGGGGCGCCGATGACGCTTGCCGAACTGACCCGCGAGGCAGGCGTCACGACCTCGGTGGTCAAGGGCCTTGTCGCGCAAGGCGCGGTGATCGAGGAGGACACGCCTCGCGACCTGCCCTATCCCCGGCTCGACCCCGACCGGCCCGGCCACGCGCTGACCGCCGGCCAGGCTGCCGCGGCAGCCGCGATTTCGGCGGCGGGGGGCGGCTATTCCACGACGCTGCTGAAGGGCGTCACCGGGTCCGGCAAGACCGAGGTCTATCTGGAGGCCGTGGCCGCCTGCCTCAGCCGCGGCCGGCAGGCGCTGGTCCTCCTGCCCGAGATCGCGCTGACCCAGGGGTTTCTCGCTCGGGTCGAGGCGAGATTCGGCGCGCGTCCCGCCGAATGGCATTCCGGCGTCACCCTGACCGAACGCCGCCGGCTCTGGCGGATGGCGGCCGAAGGCGCGGCGCCGCTGACGGTGGGGGCGCGCTCGGCGCTGTTCCTGCCCTACCGCGACCTCGGACTGATCGTCGTCGACGAGGAACACGACAGCTCGTACAAGCAGGAGGACGGGGTCCTCTACAACGCACGCGACATGGCGGTGCTGCGGGCCTCGATCTGCGAGGCGCAGGTGATCCTGTCGTCAGCCACGCCGTCGCTGGAAAGCTGGGCCAATGCCGAGGCGGGCAAGTACGCCCGCGTCGACCTGGCCGACCGCTACGGGCCCGCCGTCCTACCGCAGATGCGCGCCATCGACATGCGCACCGAAGACCTGCCGTCTGACCGCTGGCTCTCGCCGACGCTGCGGCGCGCGGTGGCCGCGCGGCTTCAGGCAGGCGAGCAGTCGCTTCTGTTCCTCAACCGCCGCGGCTATGCGCCGGTCACGCTCTGCCGCGCCTGCGGGCACCAGATCGGCTGCGACCACTGCGACGCGCGGATGGTGGAACACCGCTTCCTCAAGCGTCTGATGTGCCACCAGTGCGGCGAAACGAAGCCGATGCCGGCGGCCTGCCCGTCCTGCGGGGCGGAAGGGAAGCTTGCCGCCGTCGGCCCGGGGGTCGAGCGGCTGGCCGAAGAGGCACAGGCCGCCTTCCCCGAGGCGCGGCTGCGCGTCCTGTCGTCGGACCTCTTCGGCTCGGCCCGCGCGCTCAAGGCCGAGATCGAGGCCATCGCAGCGGGCGAGGCCGACATCGTCATCGGCACCCAGCTGGTCGCCAAGGGCCACAACTTCCCCCTGCTGACGCTGGTCGGCGTGATCGACGCCGACCTCGGGCTGCAGGGGTCGGACCTGCGCGCGGCGGAACGCACCTTCCAGCTGATCCGCCAGGTGGCGGGCCGGGCGGGGCGCGCCGACCGGCCGGGCATGGCGCTCCTGCAGAC
>JALORM010000148.1 GCA_025458985.1 Paracoccaceae bacterium
GCTGGTCGCGCCGGATCGCGTGGCCGAGGTGGCGCGGGCCTACGCGGCCGCCGGGGCGCCCTGCCTGTCGGTGACGACCGGGCGCTGGCACGGCGGGTCGCTTGCCATGGTGGCCGAGATCGCCGCCGCCACGGGGCTGCCGGTGCTGCGCAAGGATTTCCTGACCACCCGCCGCCACCTGTCTGAAACCCACGAGGCCGGCGGGTCGGCCGCGCTTCTGACCTGCGCGCTCCTGCGCCGGGCCGATGTGGCGCGGCTTGCGGCCGAGGCGCTGGACCTCGGCCTGACGCCTTTCGTCGAGGCGGCGAGCGCCGACGAGGTCGAGGGACTCGTGCTGCCCGCGGGCAGCATCCTCGCCGTGAACAACCGCAACATCCGCGAGCAGGAAACCGACGACGGCGGGATCGGACGCAGCCTTGCGCTGCTGCGCCTGGCGCGGGAGACGTATCCGGGCCTCGTGGTCAGCGCCAGCGGGATGCTGGCGCCCGAGGATGTGTCGGCGGTGCGGATGGCGGGCTTCGACGGCGTCCTCGTCGGCACTGCGCTTCTCGACGGATCGGGCGGCATCGAAGAGACGACCCGCCGCTTTGTCCTGGCCGCGCGGTTGCCGGCTGGTGCCGATGCGTCAGGCCACTAGACGGCGCCTGAGGCGCAGCGTCCGGGCGACGAGGACCCCCGCCGCCGCCGCGACCAGCCCGGCCACGGCCCAGAACGGCGCGGTCGGCCCGGCCGCGCCATGGGCGAGCGTGGCGTGAACCATCGCCAGCACCTGCCCGCCGCACAGCGCGGCGGCGATGCGCCCCGACAAGGCGCCACGCCTGGCGTCGGACACGCGGGCGAAGGCTTCGACCGTCGCGGCCGGCACGATCAGGCCGAAGCCGGACCCGACCAGCACCGCCGCAAGCACCCCCGCCGCCGGGCCCGAGGCCAGCGCCATCTCGGCCGCGCCAAGGCCGATGACGCCGAAGCCCGTGCCGATGGTGCCGCGTACGCCAAGGGCCGCGACCACCCGGCCCGACAGCATCGCCGCCGGGGCGCTGGCCAGCGTGCCGAGGCCGATGACAAGGCCCGCCTGAAGCGGGCCGGCCGCAACGCCCGGCAGGAAGGGCACCTGCGTCGGCAGCAGGTAGAACGCGCCCATCGCCGCAAGGATCGTCGCGACCGGCCCCGCGGCCGTCGCCGGCATTCCGGCGGCAGGCGCCGCTGCCGGCACGGGACGGTCGGTCCAGTCGAGCCTCAGCGCCGCCGCAGCCACCGGCAGCGCGAGAAGGTAGAGCAGGCAGGCAAGCCGCCAGTCCACGGTCGAAAGCGCGCCGCCCGCCAGGATGAAGACCACGGCGGCAAGGGTGTTGGCGCCGGTCTGGGCCGACATCATCCGCACCCGCGCCGCCCCGTCGTAGCGCCGGGCAATGGCGGCCGTGGCGGCGGCCAGCGCCGCGGCCGTGGCCAGCCCCAGCACGGCGCGCAGGGCAAGGAAGCCCGGATAGCCCTGCGCCAGCGCGGCGCCGGCGCCTGCCGCGGCGGTCAGGCACAGCGCCCCGGCGATCACGGTCCGGGGCGACATCTCCGCCAGCCGCCGCGCCACCTGCGCGGCCGACAGCATCACGACAAGCGCCGGCAGGATCAGCGCGAACCGCGCGAGCCCCGGAGAGGTGCCGGCCGGCGCAAGGTCGGCGTGGAGGCCCGACAGCGCGGGCGCGATGGCCGCGCCGCTCATCACCGTCGCGGCACCCGTCGCCAGCAGGACGGCCCCGTGGCCGGGCCAGGCCGGGGCGCGCGTCACGCCGGCTGCCTGAGGTCTTCGCGGCCGAAGAGCCGGTCGACCGCAAGGTCGGCCGAGGTCAGGCAGCCTTCCATCGTATGGCCCTCGAGATAGTCGCCCGCGACCTCCAGCCCGGCGATCGTGCCCACGCCGCGCAGGAGGTCTCGCTTCACGCGCGAGAAGTAGGGCGCATAGCCGCAGATCCCGCCGGGATGACGGGCAACGTGGGCGGTCAGGCGCCGCGCCTCGAAGGGCATCCTTTTCGCGAAGGCGGCTTCGGCGGCCGCGATCAGCTCGTCGTCGGGCAGGTGCAGCACCTCGCGCGCGGCGCGGCCCGACAGGGTGAAGCGGACGTGGTCCGGCCGGTGCAGGCGGTTGGCCGAGCAGTGGCCCAGGATCGAGCCCGGTTCGAACATGATGGAATGCACGCCCTCGGCGAAGACCGGCCGGTCGTAGACCGCGTTGATCAGGGCAAGCGGGCGGTAGCGCACCGTCTCGGCCGCGACACGGGCATAGGCCGGAAGCTCGACGAGGCGCAGAAGCACATGGAGCGGCACTGCCGCGATGACATGCCGCGCGGGCAGGACCTTCGTCGCGCGCCCTTGGCCCATCTCCAGACCGGTCACCCGGCCGCGTTCGACCACGATGCGCGACACGCGGCTGCCGTAGCGGATCGCCTTTCCGTCCGCGAGCGCATCGTGCAGCCGGCCGGTGCCGCCCCTTATGGCGAAGTGCTGGCCCTTTCCGAAGCCCGAACAGAACAGCATCAGGAGCGAGGGGTAGAGCTCGGAAGGCTCGGCCGCCCCCATGATCACGGTGAACAGCCTGAGCGGACCGTCGACCAGAGACCGGGAGAAGTGCCCGTCGATGGGCATGTGATCCCAGTCCCGCTCCACCTGTTCGATCAGTCCCGAAGTGTAGTTCAGCGCGTCGGCCTTGCTGCGCGCCTCGGCCAGGAACCGGTTGAGCTGCACCGCCGCGCGGAACCCGAGGGCCGAGGCAAGCCTTAGGTCGCCCTTCAGCGTCTTGGACTTCTCGAGCGCCACCAGCCGGTCGTGCAGGACGATGTGGAAGCCGGGGTGCTGCGGTTCGAACTCGGCGATACCGAACTCGCGCAGCAGCGCGTTGAACCGGGGCCAGGCCGAAGAGAAGTTCTTGCCGCCGACCTCGAAGGCGTGACCCTCGTGCAGGACCGTCGCCGCGCGCCCGCCATGCAGGTCGCTGGCTTCGTGGATGACCGAAGGGATGCCGCGCGCGGCCAGGTAATGCGCCGCGCCGAGCCCGGCGATACCGGCACCGATGATGTGGACAGGCTCCATCGTAGCGCTCCTCACGCTGTGCGGCGCGCGGCGCCGGGCCGGGCGGTGCGGATTTCGCATTGGGCAAGGACCTGCCCCTCGCAGTCGATCTCGGCGGACCGGATCAGGCGCGACTGCGGCGCCTCGGCGAAGCCCGCCGGTCCGCGGACCGTCAGGGGCGCCGTGCGGTCGGCCACTGGCGCGAGCTGGCGGAACCCCACGCCGACCAGGATGTCGCGCATCCGCGACCCGTCGCTCTGCAGGCGGTTCAGGTACCGCTGAAGCTGCATGAAGGCCTCAAGCAGGTAGAGCGGGTGGATCAGGTGCGCGCTGTCCGACATCCGCGAGTCCGGCGGCGGCGGGCGAACCCGGACGGTGGCGGTATCCGGCGTGACGGTCGGCACACCGATCAGGACGTTCTCGGGCCGTACCTTGTTCACAGCCTCGCGTGCGCAGGGCACGACCGGCGCGCGGTCGCCCGCCACATCGCCGCCGCCAGCACCGCGGTAGTCCGAAATCTCGACCTGGATCCGGGCCCTCAGCGTCCCGGCCTGGCCGATCAGGACATCGTAGCGGCTGCGCCCCTCGGTCACGGTGTCCGTCGCGGTCAGCAGGATCGGGCTGCCGAACAGCGCGTACTTCAGGAAGCTCGCCTCGATCCGGCTGACATACTTGGAGCCCGCCGCCCGGGTCTGCGCCAGTTGCACCGCGCCTTCCAGAAGCAGAAGACCCGGCACGTGGTCCAGCGGATGGTCGAAGAAGAACGGGTGACGCTGGTCGACCTTCAGATGCGCCGAAAGCGCCCCGTTGCTGCCTGTGGGCGTGAGGACGTCGTTGCGGATGTCGGTCCGGCTGTCGAGCGCGCTCATCTGGCGACCTCCGCATTCAGGGCTGCGATCAGGGCACTTGCGGCGCCGACCGGGTCGCCGGCGCCAAGACCCGATTCCAGCGCCGCCGAGACGGCGCTGCCGACGATGGCGATGTCGCAGCCCATGGCGAAGGCGCCGCGCACGTCGCCGGGGGTCTTCAGGCCGAAGCCAAGCGCGATCGGCAGGGCCGTCTTCCCGCGAAGCGCCGCGATCTCGGGCGAGGCGTCGGGCGGTGCCCCGCCCCCCGACCGGCCATAGCCCGAAACCAGATACAGGAAGGCCGTGGTCCGGCCGACCACCGCGCGGCGGACATCCGGCGGGGAATTCAGGTACATCGTGCCGACGACCGGGATGACCCCCGCCGCGGTGCGGTGAAACCCGTCGGCCAGGCGCGGCGGAAGACCGTGCGGAAGGATGGCCGCAGCCCCGGCGTCGCGCGCAGCGCGGCAGACCTCGGCGAAGCCGTGCGGCCGCAGCGTGTGGCTGCAGTCGGCCAGAAGGACGATCGCGATGCGGTCCGAGAACTCGCGGATCAGCGCAAGCGCCCCGTCGAGCCCCGGGTCGTCGGCCAGCGCGCGCGCATGGGCGCGGCGCAGGGTATCGCCGTCGGTGAAGGCGTTGGCGAAAGGCAGGCACAGCTCGACCATGCCGACACCAAGGTCGACGCAGGCGCGCAGCAGGGCCCGGGTGGTTGCAAGGTCGGGGTCGCCGACCATGATGAGCGGACAGAGGCTGCGTTGCCGTCCGGCCGCCGGAAACGCCGCGGCGGGCGACGCATCTCCCGCGAAGGCGCGTGCAAGCGCGGTCATGCGATTTCCCTGTAGGCATGGAGCGGCTGCGCCGCGGTGACGAGAAGGCGCGTGGCCTTGCGCGAGATGATGCCCAGGTGGCGCGCCGCGCTGTCGACATCGGCGGCCTCGATCCGCCGGTCTTCGGAAAGCTGGGACACCCGGTCGGGCGTCAGCCCGCCCGCCAGCCACAGGCGCGCGCCGTCGAGCCGCGACACCCACTGCTCGACAATGGCCGGGCTCAGCGACCGCCCTGTGCTGCCGATGCCCTGCTCGCCGGCGAAGCGGTCGATCAGCAGGACATCGCAGCCGGCGGCGGCATAATGGTCGATCCACCGCGCCTCGAGGCAGGTTCCGGCATCGTCCACGTGAAGTGTCTTGACCACGGTGAAGCCCTCGGCCTTCAGGCGGGCCACGTCGGCGGGCGGGTTGAACCCGTGCAGCTGCACCATGCCGACGCCCGCCGCCCGCATCAGGGCCGCCACCTCGGCGACCGGGCGGCGCACGCAGACCGCCAGTGGGGTGACCTTCGCGCAGCGACGGGCGAGCGCGGCGAAGGCGCTATCCGTCAGCGTATGCCGATGGCCCTCTATTCCGGTCCAGAGGCCGACGTAGCGGGCCCCTTCCTGGTCGAGAAGATCGATTTCCTCACCGAGGATCGCGCCGCAGATCTTGATATCCATGCCGTGAATTCCACCTTGAATTACATTCGGTCATCACGGCAGAGCGTAGCTGTACGACCGCATTTCAAGTGTCGTTTGTTTTC
>JALORM010000149.1 GCA_025458985.1 Paracoccaceae bacterium
ACGCCGAAGCGGACGGTGTAGGTCGAGTTGCAGACGCGGATCTTTTCCTCCAGCCCCGGCGAGAGGTCCATGAGCGCGACCGCGCGGTTGAACATCAGGTCGACGGATTGCCGGAACGACGGCTCGTTGGGCGACGGTGCCATGGGACCTCCCTCGGGCGCGGGCCACCGGCGCCCGCTGTGACAAAGCCTAGACCTAGCAGCGCAAGGTTAACAAGGCGTCCGTCGACAGCGGTCGGGTCGCCCGCGAATCGCCCGGCCACCCGGCTCGGCTAACGGTTTCGGGTGCGCCGGGTGGCAACGGGGCCGGTCCGCAGGCGCTAATGCCGCCGGATGATGAAACAATCCGCGCCACGCGAACCCATTGGTTGCCATAAGGATAATGCATATGGAACTGCTGGAAATCACGCCCCATTTTCGCCATAAGAGTGAGGTCTAAGTTCACACCGGTGTCGGGACGCCCTTGTGGGGGAGGTGCGCCCGGTACGATTATAGATCTGGGGATAACGGACCATGCTGCTGATCCGGACCGCCGTATTGCGCGCCGTCGACACCGCTGCCTCCCGCCTGCGGTCGTTCCAGAACGACGAACGCGGCGCGATCATCGTGCTGACACTGTTCCTTTTCCTCGCCATGGTCCTGGTGACCGGCGTGGCGATCGACATCGTCCGCACCGAACATGCACGCACCAAGCTTCAGGGAACGCTCGACCGCGCGGTGCTCGCCGCAGCCGACCTCGAGAACGAGCTCGACCCCAAGGCGGTGGTACTCGACTACTTCGCCAAGGCGGGGCTCTCGAGCTACATCAACGCCGACGCGCTGAACGCCGACGACGACCTGAACACCGACGACGGCATTCGCCGGATCACCTACCGCAGCATCGAGGGCGCCGTCTCGGCGAACGTCCCCACCATGTTCCTCAACCGCGTCGGGATCAACTCGCTCCCCGCCCCCGCAGCCGCCGGGGCGACCGAAGGCGCAACCCCGGTCGAGATCGTGCTGGTGCTCGACGTGTCCGGCTCGATGAACTTCCGGCTGGACGCGGACGTCAACGCCACCGAAGACGAGGAATCCCGTCTTGAAGCGCTTCAGGAGGCCGCCGAGGAGTTCGTAGACCTGATCTATGAGCGCCCCGAGAATGCCGACCGGGTGGCAATCGCCATCGTGCCCTATGCCTGGAACGTGAACTTCGACGCCGCCAAGGACGACTATGGCCGCGCCATCGGCTCGCCCAACACCGGGTGTCTGTCCTTCACGGAGGCGGACTTCAACAGCCGCACCATCCTTCCGGGCGCGGCACACCCGCGCACCGGCTTCGCGGACTCGTTCAGCACTCGGTCGTCGTCGTCGCCCCAGGGGCCCAACCGCGGCGGATCGAACTGGGACTGCCAGCCGATCGCGTCGCAGTTCGTGTTGCCCTACACCAACGACATCGAAGATCTGAAGGAGCACATCGAGGACCTGACCGCGGGCGGCAGCACCTCGATCGAAGTCGGCATGAAGTGGGGCGCTCACATGATCGACCCCAGCTATCGCACCGTGAACCAGGCCATGGTCAACGACGGCCTGACCCCGGCGCAGTTCTCGCAGGTCCCGCGGGACTACGGACAGGCGGCCACGAAGAAGTACATCGTGCTGATGTCCGACGGCCAGAACATGCCGAGCTTCGAGCTTGCCCCGCAGTACCGGTCGGGCACCTCGCCGATCTATCGCGGACGCGTCGACACGAACGGCGACGGCGTGCTGGACACCACGCGCTATTCCTTCCGTGACGAGACGCGCGCGACGGACCAGTACTACCGCCAGAGCGATGCGAAGTACTACAGCACCGCCGAAGGGACGACCTCGACGGTCGTTCGCCTGACCTGGGAGCAGGTCTGGGAGGAACTGAGGGTCGGCTGGGTGGTGCGCGAGCTCTACACCGACCGCCTGCTGGGCAACAACACCACGGCATCGATCAACGAGTACAGCCGCACCTTCGGCAACATCGTGGCCAACTACAACGGCACGGCCACATCGGTCGGCGACTCGACCACGTTCGTCACGCGGGTGGAGGGCACCGAGAAGGACACCCGCCTGAATAACGTGTGCAGCAGCGTGAAGGATCAGGAGCAGGTGAACATCTACACCATCGCGTTCCGGTCCAACGCCATCGAACTGAGAAGCGAGGCGGACTTCGTCGGCGCCCACCGCGGCGACGTGGCCCTGGGGCGGTGTGCGTCGAACTACCTGACGCACCACTTCCCGGCGCAGAACGCGGATGACCTGAACGACGCGTTCTCGGCCATCGCCTCGCGCATCACCGAAATCAGGCTGACGCAATGAGCATCAGGCGCCTGACATCCGCCTTCGGGCGCTGGGCGCGACGCTTCCGCGCCGAGGACGGCAACGCCAGCGTCGAATTCGTCGTGGTGTTCCCGGTCCTGTTCCTGATGCTCGTGAACGCGGCCGAGTCGGGCTACATGCTGGCCCGGTCCGTGATGCTGGACCGGGCGCTCGACATCACGGTCAGGACGCTGCGGATCGGCACCTTTCCGTCCATCACGCACGATCAGCTGAAGGGGCTGATCTGCAACGAGGAGGGGCTGAAGGGAACCAACATGATGGTCAACTGCGACAGCGTCCTGAAGGTGGAACTGCGCCCGATCGATACGGACACCTTCCAGCCGCTGAACAACAGCCCGACCTGCGTCGATCGCGGCCCGGGCGCGGTCCAGCCCGTCGCCGACTTCTTCCCAGGGCAGAAGAACGAACTGATGCTGGTGCGCGCCTGTGCCGTCGTGGATCCGATCTTCCCGCTGACCGGCGTTGGCTTCTACCTGCCCAAGGACTCCTCGGGCGGCTTCCAGCTGGTCGCGATGTCGGCCTTCGTGAACGAACCGAGGTGACGCCATGTGCCTTCCCGCCATCGCGACGGCCCTGGGGCGCGTGAGGCCGGTCCTCGCCCGCTTCGCACGGGACGAGCGCGCGACGATGAGCGTCGAGATCGTGCTGATGCTGCCGCTGCTGATGCTGTGGCTCGCGGCCAGCTTCGTCTTCTTCGACGTGTTCCGGGTCAGCATGGTGAACGAGAAGGCCGCCTACACGATCGCCGACATGGTCTCGCGCCAGGCGACCCTGGACAACGACTTCATCGAAGGCACCAACAACGTCTTCGACTTCCTGATCAACCAGCGCGGATCGACCTGGCTTCGGGTGACGTCGGTCAGGTACACCGCCCCCGATCCGGACGAGGGGGTCGACGAAGCCTATGACGTGCTGTGGTCGGTCGCGACGCGGGGTCGTGAGTCCTTCGCCACGGAATCGTTCACCGACCTGTCGCTCGAGGAGCTGATCCCGATCATGGGCGACAACGAGACGGTGATCATCACCGAGACGTTCACGGAATATCAGCCTCCGTTCAACCCGTTCCGCATCGCGCCCTGGAACCTGGAGGACGAAGAGACGGCCGACGTCTTCGACGAATCGTTCGGCTTCAACACCTTCCTCGTCACGCGGCCGCGCTTCGTGACGCAAATCATCAACACCGACGCTTAGAGCTCGTCTGACCTCGGCCACAGGCGCGGCCGGTGATCTGGCCGGCGCTCGGCTCCGGGGCACGGGTTGCAGCCGAGGTCGCCCCTACCGGCGGTCTTCGGCCCTCCCGGACCCAAGCCACCTCTGCGCCTTCCGACGCCCTTGCGACAGCGCGGGGGACCCGCCCGCCGCACCGGAACCCGGGAACGCACGCCCGGCTTGACGCGGCCATCTCAGCGGTCCTCGCTGCCGCCCCTCCGCTCGGACAGCATGACCTGAAGCACCTCGGCCATGTACCTGCCCTCGCGTCCGGCCGTCACCCCGCCTACCCCGACGCGGCTTCCGATCCGCCACCAGAGGCCCGGTTCCCAGGCCGAACCGCCCGAGGCGGCGAGACGCAGGGTGAAGCCGGACGACGGCTTGACGGCGAAGGTCCCGCTATGGACGGCGCGGATGTCGTCAACCCGCGCCAGCACGCGGCCGGCGCTGTCAGCGAGAGCCTGCCGCGTCAGCACGAGGTGCACCTCGGTCGCGCGGCGCAGCCGGTCGGCGAGGTAGACCGCGCCGGCCCCGACCAGCAGCAGGAAGACGCGCCAGCCCAGCGCCTCGGGCGGGCGCGCCAGCGCAGTCCAGACCAAAAAGCCCCCGAGACCCGCCAGAAGCAGGATCGCGACCCATCGCCGGGGCGGCGAGGGGTGGAGGGTGGCAAGAACGGGGTCGGGCATCGGCGGCTCCGGCAAGGCCCGCCCGGCTTAGCCCACCCCGCCGCCGGGGTGAAGAGGCCGCCCGCGCGGCACGACCTCGGCACCCCGGCCCTCGGGCTCGTCATCGACGAGGTCCTTAGGAAACCCCTCTGCCAGGATGGCAAGGCCCGTGGCCTCTTCCAGGCGTTCGATGATCCGGTCGGACTGTGCGCGTTCGCCGAAGCGCCGCTGGCCGTCGCGGAAGATCTCGATCAGCAGCGGCGAGACCTCGAGCGGCACGCCATGCGCCTCGGCGATCTTCTGGAAGAGGCCGATGTCCTTCTGCACCAGGTCCATCGTGAAGTGCACGTCGCGCGATCCCGACAGGATCAGCTGGCTTTCGGTGACATGGGTGAACGAGGTTCCCGACGAGATCCGGATCGCCTCGTAGGTGGTGGCAAGGTCCATTCCCGCCGCCGCCATGGTCGTCAGCGCCTCGCACAGGGTCACGAGGTTCGCGGTGGCAAGGTAGTTGGTCATCACCTTCAGGACCGAGGCCGAACCCAGCGGTCCGGTATGCAGCACGTCGCGCCCGATGATTGTCAGGACCGGCAGGAGGCGGTCGAAGGTGGCGCGGTCGCAGCCGGCGAAGACCGAGATGTTGCCGGTGGCCGCCCGGTGGACGCCGCCCGACACCGGCACATCCGCCACCGCCCCGCCGCGGGCCATCACCTCGGCGCCGAGGCGCTGCACTTCGGCGGCATCTGTCGTCGACATCTCGGCCCAGATCTTGCCGGGTCCGACCACCTGAAGGAATCCCTCCGGCCCCTCGGCCACCGCCGCAGAGGCGGCGGGGGAAGGCAGGCAGGTGATCAGCACGTCGGCCTCGGCCATCATCGCGGCCGGGGTGGTCCCGCGGCGCGCACCGCGGGCAACGAAGCCTTCGACCAGCGCGGGGTCGAGGTCGAGCACGGTAAGGGTCACGCCGTTCCTGAGCAGCGTGCCCGCAAGGTTGCCGCCCGCGCTGCCGAGCCCGATGAATCCGACCTTCATGCCTGTCCTCCCCTGGCGTCCCGCGACCCTCGATCAACGCGCGGCCGGCGTCCCGTCCGTTTGCGACATGCCAGCGCGAGGGGCGGCCTTCGCCGGCGCGGTGCCTACCGGGCGACGGCGCGGCGCACCATCTGCCGGTAGATCGCCGCGACCCGGTCGCGGCTGAGCCGCCCGCCCTCGCGGTACCAGGTGTTGACCCCGGTCAGCAT
>JALORM010000150.1 GCA_025458985.1 Paracoccaceae bacterium
CGCGCCGCCCCGGCATGGAACGTGGCCTGCCGGTCCAGCACGTGGGCGGCATCGGTCGGGGTGAAGCCCGCGACCTGCAGCACGCCGCGCCGCACCAGACGGTCGACCGCCGCGCGGTCGGTCGCGCGCGCCACGGCCGCGCCGGCCGGCACGGGGCCGTCGCCCACCCGGTCGAGCACGGCGGCCTCGGCCGGGGTCAGGCCCGGCGCGTCCTGCGCCAGCCGCAGCAGCATCCGGGGCGGCGGGCGCCCGGCGTCGGGCAGGGCGGCCAGGGCCTCCAGATGCCCGACCACGGCCGCCTCGTGCTGGGCGGCAGCCAGCGAAAGTGGCAGGATGCGCCTGGGGCCGAAGACCAGTCGCGCGCCCGCCCCTTCCGGGACCAGCGTCAGCTCGGAATCGCCGCCAAGGCCGAAGGTCCGCATCTCGACCGCCTCGACCAGCGTTCTGAGCCCGCCCACCGTCGCCCCGGCAGGGTCGATCCGCGGCCGTCCGCCTTCGAGGCAGGCGACGTCGGTCGTGGTGCCGCCGATGTCCGAGATGAAGGCCTCGTCCAGGCCGGCCAGCGCGCGGGCGCCGACCACGCTGGCGGCGGGGCCGGAGAGGATGGTCTCGACCGGGCGGGCGCGCGCGAAGCCTGCGGCCACCAGCGAGCCGTCGCCGCGCACCACGACGAGCGGCGCCGCGATG
Source organism: Paracoccaceae bacterium (assembly GCA_025458985.1). Lineage (GTDB taxonomy): Bacteria > Pseudomonadota > Alphaproteobacteria > Rhodobacterales > Rhodobacteraceae > JALORM01. The sequence goes on from JALORM010000150.1 coordinate 688, forward strand.
CCGCGGCGGGCGAGGAACCCTTCGGTGTCGGCGATCAGGCGCGCGATGATCGGGATCAGGCGCGCGTTCATCACCGTGGTCAACGCCCGGCGCGGCGCGTCGAGCCGGGCGGAAAGCTCGTGGCTGAGGGTGACGGGCAGGCCGGTCAGGCGCGCGATCTCGGCCTGGGCGGCCAGTTCGTGCGCAGGATTGCGGGTGGCGAACATCGCGCAGACGGCAACGCCGCGCACCCGGCCTGCGAGGCGCGGCAGGGCCTTGGCCAGGGGCGACAGGTCGAGCGGCCGGGCATTGCCCAAGGCGTCGTGGCCGCCTGCACAGCGGATCACCGGATCGCCGTCGAGCGCGGCGGCCAGGTCGCCGCGGGTGGCCTCGGCGGGTTCGAAGCCGATGAGGATCAGCGCCACGCGTTCGCCCTTGCCCTCGACGAGGGCGTTGGTGGCCAGCGTCGTCGACATCGAGATCCCGGCGCCTTCGCGCCAGAGCACCGCATCGGTAAAGGTGCCCCCGGTGTCGAGCCCCAGAAGCAGCGGCCCGTTGCCCGCCATTGCCGCCCTGCCGTCCATGCTCGCCTTCCGACCCCGACCCTTCCGGCCCCAACCCCGAGACGCAAGGCCGAAGCCCGCGCCGGGGTCAAGGGGAAACCGTGCCGTCGCGGTTGCCGCCGCCCGCCGCGCTGATAGGATCGTGTGCAAGACGGGGGCCGCACGGGCGCCCCGCAACGGGAGCGACCAGCCATGCCGACCAACGCCGCCATCCTCGAACGCCGCCACGCGGCGCTGCCCCGGGGGCTTGCGACCTCGGCGCCGGTCTTCGTCACCCGCGCCGAGAACGGCGAGATGTGGGATGCCGAAGGGAGGCGCTACATCGACTTTGCCAGCGGCATCGCGGTCACCAACACCGGGCACCGGCACCCCAAGGTGATGGCCGCCGTCGCGGCGCAGCTTGAGAAGTTCACCCACCTGTGCTTCCAGGTCACGGGGTACGAAAGCTACGTTGAACTCGCCGAGCGGCTGAACACGCTCGCGCCGATCCGCAACGCCAAGTCGGTCTTCTTCACAACCGGCGCCGAGGCGACCGAGAATTCGGTCAAGATCGCGCGTGCCCATACCGGGCGGCAGGGGGTCATCACCTTCACCGGCGCGTTCCACGGCCGCACCCAGCTGACCATGGCGATGACCGGCAAGGCCGCGCCCTACCGGCCGCGCGGCACGCCGCCGTCGTTCGGCGTGTTCCACGTGCCCTTCCCGATCCCGCACCACGGCGTGACCGAGGACGACGCGCTGCGCGCGCTCTATCACCTGTTCAAGGCCGACATGCCGCCCGACCAGACGGCCGCCATCGTGATCGAGCCGGTGCAGGGCGAGGGCGGCTTCTACCAGACCCCGCCCGCCTTCATGCGCCGCCTGCGCGAGATCTGCGACGAGCACGGCATCTGCCTTGTCGCCGACGAGGTGCAGTCGGGCTTCGCACGGACCGGCAGGCTTTTCGCCATCGAGCACTACGACGTGGAGCCCGACCTGATCCCGGTCGCCAAGGCGCTGGGCGGGGGGTTCCCGATCTCGGGCGTGATCGGCCGCGCCGAGGTGATGGACGCGGCCGAACCGGGGGGCCTTGGCGGCACCTACGGCGGCAGCCCTGTAGGCGTGGCGGCGGCACTCGCCGTCCTGGACGCCATCGAGGAGGAGAAGCTCTGCGATCGCGCCAACCGGATCGGCGGAATCATGGTCGACCGTCTGAAGGCGATGCGCCAGTCGAATACGTTGCGCCCCATCGGCGACGTGCGGGGCCTGGGCGCGATGGTCGCCTTCGAACTGGTGAAGGAACGCGGCACCCATACGCCGGACCCCGACGCGATCAAGCCCGTGATCCATGCCGCGCTCGATGCGGGGCTGGTGCTGCTCAGCTGCGGCTACTACGCGAACACCATCCGGCTGCTCGCGCCGCTGACCATCGACGAGGGCCACCTGGCCGAAGGGCTCGACATGCTCGAGACCGCGCTGCGCACCTGACCGCGGGTCATCCGGGCGCCGTCCCGCCCCGCTCGGGACGGAGCGCCGCAAGGAAGGCGTGAAGCTGGCGCGGCTCGATCGGCTTCAGAAGCACGTCGGCCCCCATGGCCCGGGCGCGTCGGGCGACCTCGGCGCTGCGGTTGGCGGTGACGAGGCGCGCCGGCACCGCGCCGGCCAGTGCCCGCACGCGCAGGATCGCGTCAAGCCCGACCTCGCCGCCATCCAGCTGGAAATCGGCAAGGACCGCGTCGGGGCGGAACTCGGTCTCGGCGATCAGCGCCGCCGCCTCGTCGGCCGAGTCGACGTCGATCACCTCGACCTCCCACTTGGCCAGCAGAAGCCGCAGCGCATGGCGGAAATCGGCGTCGTTCTCGATCAGGAGGATGGCAAGGCCCGGCGGCAGCCAGCCCTCGGCTGCGGCAGGCGGGGCCGTGCCCGGCCGGCCGGCGACGCCCGCGGCAAGCGGCGCTGTGACGCGGAACACGGTGCCCCGACCCACCTCCGAGTCGAGCGACAGCGGGTGGCTGAGCAGCGCGCAGGCGCGCTCCACGATGGCTAGGCCGAGGCCCAGGCCCTCGCTGGCCGAGGCGCGGGCGTCGAGCCTGTGGAACTCGCGGAAGATGTTCTCGTGCTGGTCCTCGGGGATCCCCGGGCCGGTATCCCAGACTTCGACCCGGGCGCTGCGCCCGGCCCGACGGACGCCGACCAGCACCGTGCCCGAAGCAGTGTAGCGGATCGCGTTCGAGATCAGGTTCTGCAGGATGCGCCGGAAGTAGCGGGCATCGGTCTGCACCCGGAGCGAACTTCCCGGCATCCGCAGCCGCAGCCCCTTCATCGCCGCGATGGGCGTGAACTCGTCGCTGAGCTGGCCAAGGAGCACGCCGAGGTCGACGGGCCGGAGTTCGACCGAGGCGCGGCCCGATTCGAGCTTGGAGATGTCGAGCAGCGCCTGGATGATGTCCTCGACGCTGGCCAGCGCGTTCTGCGCCTTGGCCAGCACCTCGCGGTGCGGGGCGCAGGCGGGCTCGTCGTCGATCGAGGCCAGGAACAGCTTGGCCGCCGACAGCGGTTGCAGAAGGTCGTGGCTCGCCGCCGCGACGAAGCGCGAGCGGGCGGCATTGGCGCGTTCGGCGGCGGCCAGCGCGTCCTCCAGCTCCAGCGTACGCTCGGCGACACGCTGTTCCAGACGTTCGTTCGCCTCGGCCAGCGCGCGCGCCGAGGCGCGTTCCACGCTGACATCGGTAAAGCTGATGACGAAGCCGCGGTCGGGCATCTCCTGCGCGAAGACGTCCAGCACCCGGCTTTCGCCGCGCCGGATCTCGAACCGCAGGGGGCGGCGGCGGACGGGCTGCATCACCCAGTCAAGCACCTCGTCGGGCGTCGCCCCGGGGCCGAAGGTCAGATCGCCTTCCATCCGGCGGAACACGACCTCGAAATCCAGACCGGGCCTGAGCTGCGGCATCGGGATGGCAAGCAGCGTGCCGAGCCGCTGGTTGAAGCCGACCAGCCGCCGGGCGCTGTCGAAGATGCAGACCCCCTGGTTGAGGTGTTCAAGCGTCGCCCGGATCAGCCGCGCCTGGTCGTCGAGAAGCTTGCCCCTCTCTTCCCGCTCCAGACGCACGATGTCCGAGACGTCGGTCTGCATGATGACGGTCTTGCCGCCGGTCATGCGCTGTTCGCTCACCTGGACCCAGCGGTCGCCTGCCAGTTCCACGTTGAACATCGCCCGGTCCTCGCGGTGCCGCGCCAGGCGCAGGTCGGTCCACAGCTCGGGCGTGTCGCCCGGCGGCAGGCGCAGGTGGCGGCTGCGGCTGACGAGTGCGACATAGTCGCGGAAGGCGAGCCCGGGGCGCAGGCGCGGCAGGATGTCGGGCAGGTGCATGCCGAACCGGCTGTTGCACAGCACCAGCCGGTCGTCGGTGTCGAAGAGCGCGAAGCCCTCGTGGATCGTCTCGATGGCGCCGGCCAGGTCGGCGCGCGCCTTCTCGGTCTCGCGGTTGGCCTCGGCCAGGCGCGCGTTCGATTCGTTCAGCAGGTCGAGCGCGCGTTCCAGGTCGCGCGTGCGGTCGCGGACCTGATCCTCGAGCAGGACCGCCCGCTGGAACAGCGAATAGGCCGCGCCTTCGTCGTCGTGCGCCCGTTCCACCCGGCGCATCAGCACGTCGATGATCTGGGTCAGCTTCTCGTTCTGCCGCTCGATCGTGTCGGAAGGATCGATCAGCGATCGGTCGGCGGCCGGGCTCATGCCGCGCCCTCCGGCGCGAACAGGGCAACGCCGGTCATCGTCTGGTTGACATGCATCCCGCCCACCTGCTCGCCGTAGGTCGAGAAGCCGACGACCCGGTGCCGCGCCAGCACGTCCGACACCGCGCGCGCCTTCTGCGCCTCCTGCGCCTCCATCCGCCTGAGCAGGCAGTCGCAGGCCAGGATCGCCTCGGGCGCCTCGTCGCCGACGATCCCGTCGAGCGTGCGTGCCAGATGGGTGACGATGTCCTCGGGTTCGGCCAGCGTCAGCACCAGCCCCTCGTCGATGGCCGAAAAGAACACGAGGTCGCCGTTCTCGAGCACCCGCTGGATCGAGCGGACGTGGTGGGTGCCGCCGAAGCGCACCACGACCGGGTGCGCGGCGAAGGTGAAGCTCGACAGCTGCTCGGGGTCCTTGCCGAGGATGCGGGCGTATTCGCGCGCGGCGGGTTCGGTGTTGATCCGGCGGACGATCCGCCGGGCGGGGTCGGCCTCGGTCACCACCATCCGCCGCTCGGTCGGGGTGAAGTTGTCGAGCGTGAACACCTTCACCCGGCAGTCGGTGCGCAGGTAGGTCAGCACGGCCGCGTTCTGCATCGCGCGGGCGCCATGCGCGATGCGGGTCTGCCCGAAGCGCACCCCGTCGCCCGCCGAGCCGCCGAACAGCGGCACCGGCCCGAGGCCCCCGACCAGCGCCGAGACCAGTTCATCTTCCTTCACCGACAGGCCGTCGACGGTGAGGAAGGCGAATTCGTTCGCCATGCCCGGCGCCTCGGCCATCAGGTCGCGGCGCAGCCGGATCATGCGCCCGACCAGGTCCTGCCGGTCGATCCGGTCGAGGTCTTCGATCAGGATGGTGCCGGCCCGGAAGTTCGCGCGGGGCAGGGCCACGGCGACGATCTCGCCCTCGGTATAGCCGTGCGCGCCGATCTCGCCCGCGGTGGTGCAGCCCACCACCTCGGCGCCGGGAAAGCGGCGCGCGGCCTCGGCCATGACGGCGGCGAAGTCGGCATCCGGGGTGACGAAGAAGGCGACCAGCGCCATCGGCCCGGGACCGAGTGCTGCGGTCAGATGGGCAAGCGCCTCCGGCAGGTCATGCACGACCTGGGCCGAGCGCACCATTGGGTGCGCTTCGGCGGCGGGCATTCGCGCCCCCGGCCCGTTCATCGGCTCCTCCCGGTTCGTTCTTGGTCTTTTGCGGTGAGCGTAACCGCCCTAGAAGCCGTCGTGCAAGACGCTTGCGAAGCTTGCCTCCTGCGCGATCAGCACCGCTTGCGTCCGGCTCTGGACGCCCAGCTTGCGCATGATCGCGGTGACATGGGCCTTCACGGTCGTCTCGGCGATCGACAGGTCGTAGGCGATCTGCTTGTTCAGCTTGCCCTCGCAGATCAGCGGGGCCGCGGGGTCGGCGTCGAGTGCGACGCCGTCGGGCACGAAGCTTTCGCCCCGGGCGATGGCGGCGAAGGCGTTGCGGAACACCTCGCGCTGGCTGTGCTTGGGCACGAAGCCCGAGGCCCCGGCGCGGATCGCGGCGGCGATCATGCGGTGGTCGGCGAGCGACGAGACGACGACAACCGGCACATCGCCT
>JALORM010000151.1 GCA_025458985.1 Paracoccaceae bacterium
GCCGGCAGCAGGCGCGCGCGGGCCGCAAGGCCGAGCGCCTCGGCATTGGCGCGCGCCACGCCGAGGGCGGCTTCGCTGACATCGGTGCCGGTGCCGCTGGCGGCAGGGCGCTCGGCCAGCAGGGTCAGCAGAAGGCACCCTGTCCCGGTGCCGAGGTCGAGCACGCTGCCGAACGGTTCGGCCAGCGCCAGCGCGACCAGCGTCTCGGTCTCGGGGCGGGGGTCGAGCACGTCGCGCGTGACGCGGAAGATCCGACCCCAGAATTCCCGCTGCCCGGTGATCTGTGCGACCGGCTGCCGGCGCTCGCGTGCAGCGACGCCCGCTTCGAAGGCAGCAAGGACCGCCGGCGTCAGCGGGTCGGAGAGACGCCCCGCCACGGCGCCGGGATCGACCCCAAGCGTATGGGCCAGCAGCCAGCGCGCATCGCGCGCCGCGCCCTCCACGCCCGCGGCCTCCAGCCGGGCAGCGGCCGCGGCAAGCGCCTCTGCGACCGTCATCCCTCCAACTCGGCCAGTCGCGCCGCCTGATCCGCCGCGACCAGCGCGGCAATCACCTCGTCTAGGTCGCCTTCCATAATCGCATCAAGGCGATAGAGGGTGAGGTTGATGCGGTGGTCGGTCATCCGGCCTTGCGGGAAGTTGTAGGTGCGGATGCGCTCGGAGCGGTCCCCGGTGCCGACCTGCGCCTTGCGGCTGGCGGCGCGGTCTTCATCGGCCTTCTGGCGTTCCATGTCGTAGAGCCGGGCCCGCAGCACCGCCATCGCGGTGGCCCGGTTCTGGTGCTGCGACTTCTCGGACGAGGTCACGACGATCCCGGTCGGCAGGTGGGTGATCCGCACCGCCGAGTCGGTTGTGTTGACGTGCTGGCCCCCTGCGCCCGAGGACCGCATCGTGTCGATGCGGATGTCCTGGGCGGGGATGTCGATCTCGACCTCCTCGGCCTCGGGCAGGACGGCGACGGTCGCGGCCGATGTATGGATGCGCCCGCCCGCCTCGGTTTCGGGCACGCGCTGGACGCGATGGACGCCCGATTCGAACTTCAGCCGGGCGAAGACCCCCTCGCCCTCGATCCGGGCGGTCGCCTCCTTCACGCCACCGAGCTCGGTTTCGGTCAGCGAGATCAGCTGGAAGCGCCAGCCCTTCGCGGCCGCGTAGCGATCGTACATCCTGAGCAGGTCGCCCGCGAACAGCGCCGCCTCTTCGCCCCCGGTCCCGGGGCGGATCTCGAGGATCGCGGGCCGCGCATCTGCGGCATCCTTCGGCAGAAGCGCCACGCGCAGGGCCTGTTCCACCTCCGGCAGCCGCTCGCGCAGGCGGGGCAGCTCGTCTTCGGCCAGGGCGCGCATCTCGGGGTCGGCCAGCATCGCCTCGGCCTCGGCGATCTCGTCCCGCAGGCGCCGCCAGCCTTCGATCTCGGCCACCACGGGGCGCAGCTCGGCGTATTCGCGGCCAAGCGCCGGGATCTCGTCGGGCGGCGCAGAGGACATCTTGGCCTCCACGAACTGGAAGCGCTGGACGATCTGGTGAAGGCGGTCCTCGGGCAGCATCGGCCAGCGTCGTGGCGGATCGCCGGCGTAGGGTCAAGTCCTGCGATTACGGCTTGCGCGGCCGGACGCGGGCGGGCAACCTAGGCGCGCTGCGGCCGCGGCGCGTGGCCCTCATGGATGCTGGAGCCATGACAACCTCGCAGGAGATCCTCGACGCCCTCGACGGCGTGAGCCTCGTTCTGGATGCCGACCTCACCGTGACCGCCCTTGGGCGGCGCAACTGGGAGCGGTACTGGTGCCTCAACGGCGGTGCCGGAAGGCCGCAGGACCCGCTGGGCCGCGAGGTCACTTCGTTCTTCACCGAGGGCGAGGTGCGCGACACCTTCCGCCTGCTGTTCCACAAGGTGATCTTCGGCGACCAGGGCGTGGTGCGGCTCGACTACCGCTGCGATGCGCGCAGCGTCCGCCGGATGATGCGGCTCACCCTCACCCCGCTGGGCTCGGAAGGGACCGAGCGGCGGCTGCTCTATCAGTCGATCCTTCTCAGCGAGGCGCCGCGACCACCGGTGCCGCTGATCGATGACGCCCGGATCGCGCGGGAGCACGCAGCCGACGCGACGCGGCTTTGCCCCGTCTGCTACAGGATCTGGGTCCCCGGCCCCCGCGACGAAGAACTGGACTGGGCGATGCCGCCCGAGGGCGGCCGCGACGCGGCGGTGCCCGAGGTCGTGCACGAATTCTGCCCGCGCTGCGCGCTGCAGCTTTTCGATCAGCGCGACTGACCGGGCGGATCCGCACCGATCCCGACCAGCCAGGCGCGCACCCGTGCCTCGTTCACGCCGAAGTCGCTGCGCCCGAAGCGCAGCCGGCCGTAGACCGTGAAGCTGTCGGCCTGGACCCAGGCGGTGGTGTAGTCGGGAAAGCCCCAGAGCGCCGAGCGGGTGACCCAGGTGACGATCCCCTCCTCGGGGCTGCCGGCCAGGCGCCTGGTGCGCGGCGTCGCCAGTGCCGCCGCGTCCAGCGCGGCCAGGACCTCGGTGCCGCTGCGCTCGCCGAGGAGCCGGGTCGCGGCAAAGCTGCCAGCGCCGCGTTCGTCGCCGGGGTCGCGCAGCGCGGTCGGCCGATGCCAGTCGGCCGGGTCGGCGGGCGCGAGGCGCACCCAGAGCGCGGCGCCCGCCACGGCAAGGACGAGCGCGGCGAGCATGACCTTCGGCAGGCTGCCCATCACGCTTTCCGCCGGGTCCAGCCGTAAAGGCAGATGAGTTCCATCGCCACATGCGCCCCGGCCACGGCGGTCGCCCCGGTCGTGTCGTAGGGCGGGCTGACCTCCACCACGTCGCCGCCGACCAGATTGATGCCGGCCAGTCCGCGCAGGATCGCCGCCGCCTGCCAGCTTGCCAGTCCGCCCCAGACCGGCGTGCCCGTGCCGGGCGCGAAGGCGGGGTCGAGCGCGTCGATGTCGAAGGACAGGTAGGTCGGCCCCTGCCCCACGATCTCCCTCACGCGCGCCGCCGTCCAGTCGGCTCCCTTCTCGTGCACGGCCCGGGCGTCGATGACGTTGACGCCGAGGTAATCCTCGCACTCCGTCCGGATGCCGACCTGGACCGAGCGGGCGGGATCGACGAGCCCGGTCCTGACCGCCTTGTAGGTCATCGTGCCGTGGTCGATCCGGCTCAGGTCGTCGTCGGGCCAGAGGTCGGAATGGGCGTCGAACTGGATCAGGCCGATCGGCCCGAACCTTTCGGCATAGGCCTTCAGGATCGGATAGGTGATGTAGTGGTCGCCCCCCAGCGTCACCGTCCCCGGCCCTGCGGTCAGGATGCCGCGGATATGGGCGGTCAGCCGGTCGGGAAAGTCCGCGACCTTCGCGTAGTCGAAGGCCATGTCGCCGTAGTCGACGACGGCGAATTCTTCCAAGGGGTCGTAGCCCCAGCCATAGGGCGGATCGTAGGGCTGCAGGCACGAGGCCTCGCGGATCGCGCGCGGGCCGAAGCGGGTGCCGGTGCGGTGCGACACCGCCTGGTCGAAGCCGACGCCGGTGATCGCCAGATCGACCCCCGCAAGGTCCTTGGTGTAGCGCCGGCGCAGGAAGCTCGTGGCCCCGCCGAACGCGTTCTCGAAGGCAAGTCCGCGGCGGTCTTCCCGCGTGAAGGCCACATCGACTTCGTTCCTGGCGTCTTCCAGTGCCATCGGGGCCTCCTGCTGCCGTTCGCGCGACCCTTGCCCGACGGCGCGCGATTGGCAAGGGCACCCGCTTGACAGCGGGCCCGCGGCGCCGCCCTCTGGCGCCATGCGCCGCCTGCACCTGCCCGCCGCCTACGACACCGCCCGATGGCCCGACAGCCACTGGCGGGCGACGGCGCCACCGCCCGTGCGGGCGCCCTTCGAAGGGCCGGCCGAAGCCGGGGTCGCCGTGATCGGCGCAGGATACACCGGCCTGTCGGCGGCGCTGGCGCTGGCCGAGGCCGGGGTGCCGGTGACGGTGCTCGACGCCGGGCAGCCCGGCTGGGGCGCCTCGGGGCGGAACGGGGGGTTCTGCTGCAAGGGCGGCGCCAAGCTGAGCGACGCGCAACTGGTGCGCCGCTTCGGGCGCGAGGAAACGGCGGCTTTCCTGCGGTTCCAGGACGACGCGGTCGCCCATGTCGGCGCGACGCTCGAACGCCACGGAATGGATGCCGAGCGCGGGCCGGACGGCGAGGTCTGCCTGGCGCACTCCCCCGCCGCCTGGGCCGCGATGCAGGCCGAGGCCGAGGCGCGCCGGGCGCTGACGGGGCGCGCGCCGCGCCTGATCCCGGCCGAGGAACTGCGGCAGGAGGGGCTGGCCATGGCCGGCGCCCACGGCGCCGAGGTCGACCCGGTGGGTTTCCCCTTGCACCCGATGAAATACGTCCTCGGCCTTGCCGCGGCCGCCGAGGCGGCGGGCGCGCGGGTCTGCGGCGGCAGTGCGGTGACCGGGCTGCGGCCGGAGGCCGGGCGCTGGCGGCTCGACACGGAACGGGGGCCGCTTCTGGCGGACAAGGTGCTGGTCGCGACCAACGGCTATTCGGCGGAAGACCTGCCGCCCTGGATCGGGGGGCGGACGCTCGGCGCCTATTCCACCATCCTCGTCACCCGCCCGCTGACCGATGACGAACGGCAGGCGCAGGGCTGGACCAGCCAGTCGATGGCCTACGACAGCCGGCGGCTTCTGCACTACTTCCGCCTGCTGCCCGACGGGCGGTTCCTGTTCGGGATGCGCGGCGGGCTTTCGGCGCGGCCCGAGGCACAGGCGCGCGTGGCCCGCGAGGCGCGCGAGGATTTCGAGGCGATGTTCCCCGCCTGGGCGGGGGTCGAGACCGAAAGGGAATGGTCGGGCCTTGTCTGCCTGACGGGCTCGCTCACGCCCTATGCCGGGCCGGTGCCGGGGGCCGAGGGGCTATGGGCCGCGTTCGGCTGGCACGGCAACGGCGTCTCGACGGCCTCCTATGCGGGGCACCTGACAGGGCGGAGGATGGCGGGCGAGGCGCTGCGCCTGCCCGCGCCGATCGCCACCCCGCCCCGCCGGTTCCCGATCCCGGCGCTGCGGCTTCCCCTGAAGCGGCTGGCCTATGCCCTGATCGGCTGGCGCGAGGGGCGGCCGGGGCGACACCAAGCGCCTCTTTAGGAGGGGTGCGCGCACCCATCGGCTGCATCGCAGGATCGGACAGGATGGGCGAGATCGCCCATCCTACACGCCGTAGATGCCCCGGAACTTCGCCTCCAGATAGGACAGCAGCGGCTCCGGCCCCGGGTCCTCGCCGGTCGCGTGGGCGATCGTCTCGCGCGGCGGGCGCAGGCCGCCGTGGCGCTGCACCTTCTCGCGCAGCCAGCCGGTCGCGGGGCGCAGGTCGCCCGCCGCCAGCGCCTCGTCC
>JALORM010000514.1 GCA_025458985.1 Paracoccaceae bacterium
GCCAGTGCGCTTCGGCGCTGGGCTGACGGTCTTTCCCGGCCGCACCGGCCCGGCCGAGGACGTCCTGCCCGCGCTCGGTTACCGGCTGGAGGACGCGCGGACGCTGAACGCCCGGGGCACCCGGCTTCTGACCTACGCCGGCCCTGCGGCGCCATAGCGCCTTCCGGCGTGGGCCCGGCGCGCTACCTTCGCGGCATGGACAGCCTCGCCGACCGCTTCCCCGCCCTGAGGGGCCGCAACGTCATCGTCTTCGACGGGGTCTGCGTCCTCTGCTCGGCCTTCTTCCGCTTCGTGCTGCGCCACGACCGGGACCGGCTGTTCCACTTCGCCACCGCCCAGTCGGCCCTGGGCGAGGCGCTCTATGCCCACCTCGGGCTGAAGTCGGGCGACTACGAGACGAACCTCGTCCTGATCGACGGGCAGCTTCACGAAGAGCTCGACGCCTTCGCCGCGGTGATGCGCCGGCTCGGATGGCCCTGGCGCGCAGGCGCGGCGGCGGCCTGGCTGCCGGGGCCGGTGAAGCGGTTCCTCTACCGCCGCATCGCGCGCAACCGCTATGCGATGTTCGGCCGGTACGATGCGTGCTACCTGCCCACGCCCGACCTCAGGGCCCGCTTCCTTGACTAGACCGGTCCTGGTCCTCGGCGCGACCGGGCTTTTCGGCGGCCACATCGCCCGGCGGCTGATCGGGGCAGGGCATCCCGTCATCCTGTCCGGCCGCTCGCGGGCCGCGCTTCAGGCCTTCGCCGCGGCCCATGGCGGCATTCCGCTGCCCTTCGACCGCGACGACGCCGAAGCCGCGGCGGCGGCCCTCGCCACGGCCCGCCCCTTCGCGGTGATCGACGCCGCCGGCCCGTTCCAGGCCTACGGACCCGATCCCTATCGCTTCGCCCGGCAGGTGCTGGAGGGCGGGGCGCATTACCTCGACCTTGCCGATGCGGCGGACTTCGTCGCGGGCATCGGTGCGCTCGACGCCCTCGCCCGGGCGCGGGGGCTGGTCGCGCTGTCCGGCGCCTCGTCCACGCCCGCGCTCTCGGCTGCTGCCGCCGATGCGCTTGCCGAGGGGCTGGACCGGATCGAGGCCGTCGAGGCCGCGATCCTGCCCGGCAACCGTACCGACCGCGGCCTGTCGGTGATCCGCGCGATCCTGGCGCAGGTCGGCCAGCCCTATCGGCTGTGGCGCGGTGGGCGGTGGCAGACGGTGCATGGCTGGGACGACACCCGCATGATCGCCTTCCGCGCGGGCGGCCACGCCCTGACCCGCCCCGGCGCGCTGAACGAGACGCCCCCGCTACCGCGCCCGCACAGCGGTGTTCCGCGCGGGGCTGGAACTGCCGGTGATGCACCACGGCCTGTCGCTGGCGCGCTGGCTCGTGCGGCTGGGGCTGAGTGCGGCTGGGCCTCGTGCGCAGCCTCGCCCCCCTCGCGCGCCCCGCGCTCCGCGCGGCCTCGCTCCTCAAGGGGTTCGGCAGCGACCGGGGAGGCATGACGGTCGCCGTCCTCGGCCGCGGTCCGCAGGGATGGGAACGGCGCAGCTGGGACCTCGTCGCCACCGATGGCATCGGCCCCCGCGTCCCGGCCGAGCCTGCGGCGCTGCTGGTGGAAAAGCTGCTCGTCGGGGGGCTGCCACCCGGTGCACGCGACGCGGCGGGGGCGCTGACGCTGGCCGAGGCCGAGGCGGGACTGCATGCCCTCGGCCTGCATACCGAACGGCGCAGCGCCCCCGCAGTGCCGATCTTCCGGCAGGCCGTCGCGGGGTTTGACGCGCTGCCGCCCGCCGTCCGGGGGCTGCACGATGCGCCGGGCCTGCGCCGGTTCGAAGGGTCGGCCGACATCGACGGGCCCGAGGGGTGGTGCGCAGCGCTTCTCGCCCGGCTGGCCGGGTTTCCGCCCCCGGGCCGCGCCGTGCCCGTCACGGTCGAGATCGACGCCGACGAGACGCGCGAGGTCTGGACCCGCAGCTTCGGGCGCCACCGCTTCCGGTCGGTCCTGACCCTGCGGGGCGGCACCGTCCACGAACGCTTCGGCCCGGCCGAGTTCGCCCTGGGCCTGACGGCGTCGGGCGGGGCGCTCGCCTATCCCGTCACCACCGAAGGCCGCTTTCGCTTCGACGTGCTGATCCGCCTGCGCTCGGGCGCGCGGATCGCGCACTACCGCGGCTGGCTTCGCCCCGTGCCGGACGATCAGCCCTGAAGGTGCTGCCGGAAGAAGGCGACGGTCCTCTCCCAGGCCAGCGCCGCCGCCTCGGCGTCATAGCGGGGCGTGGTGTCGTTGTGGAAACCGTGGTTGGTGCCGATCCGGGCCACGTCGGCGGCCGGCGCCTGACGGCCGTAGAACGGGACCGAGGCTGCCAGTTCTGGGTAGGCGACCGCCATCGCGTTGCACACGCCCCCGCCGTAGCAGAAGCCGACGCAGCCGACGCGGTCGGTGATGCCGTCCCGCGCCATCAGGTGTTCGAAGGCGGCGAAGAAGTCGTTCATCAGCTTTTCGGGGTCGACCTGCGCCTGCAGCTCGCGGCCCCGGTCGTCGTCGCCGGGGTAGCCGCCGACGCTGGTCAGCCCGTCCGGCGCCAGTGCCGCGAAGCCCGCCTTGGCGAGGCGCCGGGCGACATCCTCGATGTAGGGGTTCAGCCCGCGGTTCTCGTGCACCACCACCACGCCGGGGAAGGGGCCCTCGCCCGCGGGGGTGACATAGTAGGCGTTCACCTCACCATGCCCGTTGGGCGAGGGGTAGGCGATGCGCTCGGCCACGATGCCGGGGTCGTCCTCGGCCACCTGGTTTGCCAGCGCGTAGTTCGGCGACATCGCCTTCAGAAGCGCCGCCGCGGTCAGCCCGCCCACGGCGAACTTGCCCGCCCGGTCGAGGAACTCGCGCTTGGTGATCCGCCCGTGGGCG
>JALORM010000152.1 GCA_025458985.1 Paracoccaceae bacterium
GAGGTCCTGTACAAGGCCTGTGCCGGCGGGAACCGGCCCGGACCCGTCTCTGCGCCCCGCGGACGGGGGCGCTTCAGGGGCCGACCTGCCGTGCAACGCGGAAGCTGGGGAGGGAAGCGGAGCATCCGCCGCCGCGGGCGCGGGGGCCGGCATGTCAGGCATCGCTGCGCCGCTGACCAAGCCATCGCCGGCAACGGGATCGACCACGAGGGAAGCCCCGTCGGGCCAAGTGCCGCGAAGGTCGCCACCTGGTGCGGCCGGCCAGGCCAGCCCCGCGGCCGCGTCGCGGGGGACGGCGCCCTCGGCGAGGGCGAGGCCTTGCGCGGCCCCCCGGTGGCCTGCATCCGGCACATCGGCCGACAGAACGGTCTGCAAGGTCCCTGCGGGAACGGCTATCGGCGCCACCTCAGTCACCGGGTAGAACGCCGGCGGCACCCCGACCGACACCGCCGAATCGGTGGCGATCTCGGGGTGCTGCCGGTCCGTCGCGTCCCCACTGCTCTCTTGGACGGGATGCGGGCCCGCAGAATTCCCCGGCTCGGGCGGAAGAACCTGGAAACCGGCCGGAAGCGGCTCCGCCATCGCGGCCGGGACTGTCGGCGCCGCGGGCACGCCGGGCGCGTTGGCGAGGACACGTGGAAGGGCAAGTGACGACAGGACGAAGGGGGCCGAAGGCTGCTGCGTGGCGCCCGGTTCCGGCGCCTCGGCTGCGGGCAGCCAGTCCGCAAGCGCAAGATCGAACCCACCGTGCGCGGGCTCAGGCGCACCGGATTGCCGGCCTGCCGCCCTGGAGCCCAGGGAAACCTCGATGACCTCGCCAATGCGCATCCCGCTCTCCGGCCTTCTGCCTCGCGTTGACCCCCTTATGGCGCATCGGTCGTTACCCGATGTTTACCCGCTGACCGCTATCAAGCCTGCGATGCGTTGAATTCGAGCGACCCGCCCCATGTCCCTGACTGTGCCTCCCGTGACCCAGGTGCCAGCCCTCTCCCGCCAGGACCAGGCGCTGCGTGCGGCTGCCGAACGGCTCGAGGCGTCGTTCCTGGCCGAGATGCTGAAGCATGCCGGCTCCGGCTCGCCGCGCGAGACCTTCGGCGGCGGCGCGGGAGAAGAGCAGTTCGCCTCGTTCCTGCAGGAAGAGCAGGCGCGCGCCATGGTGCGGGCGGGCGGCATCGGGCTTGCCGAATCGCTGTTCGAGGCTCTGAAGGAACGTGTCGATGTCGGCTCCTGACCTTGCTGCCGCCCCGGGTGGCGATCCCGCAACGGCGCTGGCGCAGCTGCTGGCCGAGGAACGCGCCTGCCTTCTGTCGGGCGACCTCGCGGCCCTGCCCCGGCTGATCTCGGCCAAGGAACGCCTGCTGGAGCTCGTCCAGGGCGCGTCCGCGCCGCCAGCCGCGGTACTCGACCGGCTGAGGGCTGCGGCCGAGCGAAACCAGGCGCTGCTGGACGCTGCCCTGCGCGGCGTGCAGGCCGCCCGCGCGCGCCTCGAGACCGTGCGCAACGGCGGACCCGCACTCAACACCTACGACGCCGCCGGCCGCTCGTCGACCGTGGGCGGCCGCGGCCCGAGCGTCGAGAGGCGCGCCTGAGATCGCGCGCTTTTCGATCGAATGCTCGGTATCGGGCCTTCCGACCTTAGCCTTCCCTTAGCGAATACCGGCGAGCCTCGCCCCTGCATCCATCTGCGGATGGCGCGGCGCCGGGACCGGTCTGCCGCTTCGGTCAGAAAGGCCAATCGTGCCGCCGAAGGGCGGCGTCCGAAACCTCGGCGCAAAGCGCCAAAGGACCAGAGGAACGAAACCCATGTCCAGCATTCTGACCAACACCAGCGCGATGGTCGCCCTTCAGACCCTGAAGGGCATCAACGCCAACCTGTCCAAGACCCAGGACGAAATCTCGACCGGCAAGTCGATCGCCACGGCGCGCGACAACTCGGCCGTGTGGGCGATCTCGAAGGTCATGGAGTCCGACGTGAAGGGCTTCAAGGCGATCTCGGATTCGCTCTCGCTCGGCCAGTCCACGGTCACCGTCGCCCGCTCGGCCTCGGAAACCGTCGCGAACCTCCTGACTGACATCAAGGGCAAGGTTGTCGCCGCGCAGGAATCGAACGTCGACCGCGCGAAGATCCAGGCCGACATCTCGGCGCTGCGCGACCAGATCAACGCCGTCGTGGGCGCCGCCCAGTTCAACGGCCTGAACCTCGTCTCGGGCACCGAGGACGTGAACATCCTGTCGTCCCTCGACCGTGCGTCGAACGGCACGGTGACCGCGTCGAACATCACCATCGCGCGCCGCGACCTGACCACCACGGCGGGCACCCTCGGCACCGGTACCGACCTGTCGGCGAACGCCACGCTTTCGGCGACCTCGGCAACCAATTCCGGAAACACCGCAACGATCACGCTCGCGGCGGATGCCGACGTCAGCGCAGATGCGTTCGAGATCTCGGTGGGTGGGGCCACCGTCTCGTTCGCAGCAGGCCAGCTTACCGGCGACCAGGACGCCGCGGCGACGGCGATCTCGGGCGCGATCAACGCTCTCGGCCTTGTCGGCGTCACGGCATCGGCCTCGGGCGGCGCCATCACGCTGACCTCGACCCGTGCCTTCGAGTCGGTGGCGGTCGCCGGCACCAAGAACGGCGGCGCCACAGACATCACCGTCTCGGCCGCCTCGATCGGCGAGCGGGCCGAGACGCTGACCTTCTCGGGCTCGGCGGCCGTCAACGAGGGCGACGGCTACCAGGTTACCGTCGGGGGCACCGCCTTCACCTACGTGGCCGGCAAGGGCGAGAACTTCGAGGATGTCGCCCGCGGTCTGAAGGCGGCGGTCGATGGCGGCCAGATCGAAGGCGTGACCACGCGCGTTGCCCAGAACTCTTCGGGGCAGTGGCAGCTGAAGATCGACAACGATTCGGCGACGTCGATCTCGCTTGCCCGTGCAGGCGCGGCCGGCGGCGAAGCCTCGGGCGGCCTCTTCGGCCTCGGTGGCATCGACGTGACCACGAATGCGGGCGCCGAAGCGGCGCTGGGCAACATCGAGACGCTGATCTCCAAGGCCATCGACGCCTCCGCGGCGTTCGGCTCGGCCCAGGGTCGGATCGACAACCAGACGAGCTTCATCGGCAAGCTGACCGACTCGCTCAAGGCCGGCATCGGCACGCTCGTCGATGCCGACATGGAGGAAGCCTCGGCCCGTCTGCAGGCGCTCCAGGTCCAGCAGCAGCTGGGCATCCAGTCGCTGTCGATCGCCAACCAGCAGCCGCAGTCGATCCTGGCGCTCTTCCGGTAAGCGCATCGGCCGGGGCGCGGACACGACCGCGCCCCGGTTTCCCGCCGGCCAAAGCGCCGGCAGACCCCCCACGTCTTTCGGAAGGAAAGCTTCGTGAACGCTATCCAAATGGCTCGAACGGCCTACGGCACCCCGGATACCCCGGCCCGCACCGGACGCTCTGCCGAATACGAGATCTTCGCCCGCGTCACCCGCCGCCTGCGCGATGCAGCCGCGGCTGCCGCCCCGGGAACCTCGCCCATCGTCCCGCTGGTGCGGGCCCTGCACGAGAACCAGCGCCTCTGGACCACGCTTGCGGTCGATGTCGCCGACGACGGCAACGCTCTTCCCCGCGACCTGCGCGCCCGACTGTTCTACCTGGCCGAATTCACGCGGGTTCACAGCGCAAAGGTGATGAAGGGCGAGGCGTCGGCCGGTGTCCTCGTCGACATCAACACGGCCGTGATGCGCGGCCTTGCCCAGCGCGAGGGCGCGCCATGAGCGGCCTGGTCCTCAAGCTCGGCCCTCGCGAGCGGGTCCTGATCAACGGTGCGGTGATCGAGAACGGCGACAAGCGCTCGCGCCTGTCGATCATGACGCCCGGCGCCCACATCCTGCGCCTGCGCGACGCGATCCATCCCGGCGAGGTCACGACGCCGGTGCGGCGTGTCTGCTACATCGCGCAACTCGTTCTGTCCGGCGACGCCGACCCCGCCGACGCACGCCACCAGCTGCTGCGCGGGATCGAGCAGCTTTCGCAGGTGCTGACCGACCATGACAGCCGGGCGCATCTGACCGCTGCAACCGACGCCGTAATCGGTGGCCAGCACTACCAGGCCCTGAAGTCGCTCCGCGCGCTCCTGCCGCGGGAAGAGCGTCTGCTGGCCGTCCCGGTCCGATGACGGCAGGGGGCGCGCGGGGATGACCTTTCAGCCGGTCCTGCCTCTGTCGGGCTATGCCGGCTGGCGGTTCCTCGCGCGCACGGCCGAAAGCCAGCGCGACCTCGTCGCCCGCGCCCCTGCCACCCAGCGCGAGACCGCCGCGTTCCGCGAGCGGATCGGCCGAACGCAGACCGCCGAGGCCCTGGTGGCGGACCGTGCGCTGCTGAGGGTGGCGCTCGGCGCCTTCGGGCTCGAGGCTGACGTGAACAACCGCGCGTTCATCCGCAAGGTGCTGGAAAGCCCGTCCGCCGACCCGAAGTCGCTGGCCAACCGTCTGGCGGACAAGCGGTATCTGGAGTTCGCCCGCGCCTTCGGCTTCGCCGAGCCGGGCGGGCCCTTCACCCGCCGGGCGGGGTTCGCCGACAGGATGATCTCGGCCTACCAGACGCGCCAGTTCGAGATTGCCGTCGGCAACAAGGACGAATCGATGCGGCTTGCCCTCACCGCCGAACGGGAGCTTTCGGCGCTGGCGTCGCGGCAGGGCACACCCGATGCGCTGTGGTTCGGCGTGATGGGCAACCCGCCGCTGCGGCAGGTCTTCGAAACCGCGCTGGGCCTGCCCCGCGGATTCGGGGCGCTCGACATCGACCGCCAGCTTGCCGTCTTCCGCGAGAAGACCGGCCGTGCGCTCGGCAGTGGCGAGATCGCTCAGTTCGCAGATCGCGGGCGGCGGGAGGACCTCGTCCGGCTCTTCCTGCTGCGCAGCGAGCTCCGCGCGTCGCCCTTCGCGGCCCCCGCGGCCAGCGCGCTGACGCTGGTCCAGGCAATCCCGCGGGCCCGCGGACCCCTGGGCTGATCGCCGCGCGCCGGTTCAGGTGACCGCGTCGCGGTTCCGGTCGATCGCGCCCTTGCCCGGCGGCCCCTCGTGACGGTCGCGCCGTCCCCGGCAACCGACCTGATCCGATCGGGCCGCCCCCGGCGACGTGGCGCCAGGCGAAAGGCACGTACCCCGCACGTCGACCTATCGCGATTTCCGGGCCGCAACCGGCCATCGCTCCCACTGTGCCGCTACGCGAGCCAGGCGGGCGGCCGCGGCGCGTGTCAGGATCGCCGGCACCGGGTGCAGCATGAGGTCCTG
>JALORM010000153.1 GCA_025458985.1 Paracoccaceae bacterium
GAAGACGCGGGCCGAGCGCACCAACGAGGGCTGGCGGCTCAACGGCACCAAGGCCTTCATCTCGGGCGGCGGCTATTCGGACGCCTACATCGTCATGGCCCGGTCGGGGGGCGAGGGGCCGAAGGGCATTTCGGCCTTCGTCATCGAGGACGGCGCCGAGGGGCTGTCCTTCGGTGGGCTCGAGGACAAGATGGGCTGGCGCAGCCAGCCCACCCGCCAGGTCCAGATGGACGGCTGCCTGACGCCCGCGGGCAACCTTCTGGGCGAGGAAGGCCAGGGCTTTTCCTACGCGATGGCCGGCCTCGACGGCGGGCGGCTCAACATCGCCGCCTGCTCGCTCGGCGCCGCGCAGGCCGCGCTCGACGCGACGCTGGCCTACATGGCCGAGCGCCGCGCCCGAGTTGCAGGCCGCCCGCGTGTTCCTGCGCCAGGCGGCGTGGAAGCTGGACCAGGGCGCGGCGGACGCCACCAAGTTCTGCGCGATGGCGAAGAAATTCGTGACCGAGGCCGGAAGCCGCGTGGCCGACCAGTGCCTGCAACTCCACGGCGGCTACGGCTACCTCGCCGACTACGGCATCGAGAAGACCGTGCGCGACTTGCGGGTGCACCAGATCCTCGAAGGCACCAACGAGATCATGCGCCTGATCGTGGCGCGGCAGATGGTGGGCCGATGAAAGATGTCCTGATCCGCACCGAGGGCTGCGCCGGCCGGATCACGCTGAACCGCCCCGCCGCGCTGAACGCGGTGACCTGGGCGATGTGCCTCGAGATCGAGCGGGCGATCGACGCCTGGCGCGACGACGCGTCCGTGGCGCTGGTGCTGATCGACGCCGCGGGCGACCGCGCCTTCAGCGCGGGTGGCGACATCGCCGAGATGTATCAGACCGGCACCGCGGGCGATTTCGACTATGGCCGCCGGTTCTGGCGCGACGAATACCGGCTGGACGCGAAGCTGGCCGAATACCCCAAACCCGTGGTCAGCTTCCTGCACGGCTTCACCATGGGCGGCGGCGTCGGCATCGGCTGCCACGCCAGCCACCGCTCCTGGCCAACGCGCCGGGGCGGTGCGGCGAATACCTCGCCCTGACCGCCGCCCGAATGGGCCCGGCGGATGCGATCCGCGCGGGCTTTGCCGACAGCTTCGTGCCCGAGGCCCGGTGGGAGGGGCTGAAGGCCGGGCTTTGCGCCACCGGCAACTGGAAGCGCATCGCCGACGCAGCCGAGACCCTGCCCCCGGGCGCGCTGGAGGCGGCCGCAGCCGACATCGACCGCGCGTTCGGGGGCGAGCGGCTCGGCGACATCGTCCGCGCGCTCAAGGCCGATGGCACCCCCTTCGCCGAGGACGCGCTCAGGCGTCTGACCAAGAACGCCCCCCTCTCGATGGCCTGCGCGGTCGAGATGATCCACCGCCTGCGCGGCACCGCCTCGGTCCGCCGCGCGCTGGAGCTGGAATACCGCTTCACCCACCGTGCGATGGAACATGGCGACTTCCTGGAAGGCATCCGTGCGGCGATCATCGACAAGGACCGCAACCCCCGGTGGCGGCACGCGCTCGAGGCGGTGCCGGCTGTCGATGTCTCGGTCGATGTCTCGCGGATGCTGATGCCGCTCGGCGCGGCGGCCCTGAACCTTGAGGAGGAACTGGCATGAAGGTCGCGTTCATCGGGCTTGGCAACATGGGCGCGCCGATGGCGGCGAACCTCGTCAAGGCCGGCCACGACGTCACCGGCTACGACACCGTCGCCCGCCCCGAGGGGATCGCTCTGGCGGGGTCGGCCGCCGAAGCCGCGGCAGGGGCGGACGTGGTGCTGACGATGCTGCCCAACGGCGCGATCCTGCGCGCCGTCGCGGCCGAGGTGATCCCGGCGATGCAGCCCGGCGCCGTCCTGCTCGACTGCTCGACCGTCGATGTCGACAGCGCCCGCGCCGTGGCGGCCGAGGCCGGGGCCGCCGGGCTGATGGCGGTCGATGCACCGGTCTCGGGCGGGGTCGGCGGGGCGGCGGCGGGGACGCTGACCTTCATGGCGGGCGGCAGCGACGCCGCCTTCGCCCGCGTGAAGCCCCTCTTTGACGCGATGGGCGCCCGCGCGGTCCACTGCGGCCCCTCGGGCAACGGCCAGGCCGCCAAGATCTGCAACAACATGATCCTCGGCGTCACCATGATCGCCACCTGCGAGGCCTTCGCGCTGGCCGACAAGCTGGGGCTCGACCGGCAGGCGATGTTCGACGTCGTCTCGACCTCGTCGGGGCAGAGCTGGTCGATGACCGCCTACTGCCCCGCCCCCGGCGTCGGCCCGACATCGCCCGCCGACAACGGCTACAGGCCCGGCTTCGCGGCCGAGCTGATGCTGAAGGACCTGATGCTGTCGCAGCAGGCCGCCGAGACAGCCGATGCCGATACGCCGATGGGGGCCGCGGCGGCCGAACTCTACCGCCGCTTCGTCGAGGACGAGGGCGGCCGCGGCCGCGACTTCTCGGCCATGCTGCCCCGCTTCGAGGCGCGCGGATTCCGCAAGGCCGGCCCCTGATGGGCTGGACGGCCGAGGCGCCCTCGCTCGCCGGCCTCGACGCGCCCGCGCGCGCCCGGCTCGACGCGCTGTCGCCGATGGACGCACCCCGCGGCGCGGTCCTGTTCCGCCCGGGCGAGGCAGTGAAGGGCTACGTCGTCGTCCTGAAGGGAGAGGTCGGCGTCCACCTTGTCGGCCCCACGGGGCGCGAGATCCTGCTCTATGCCGTCACGCCCGGCGAGGCCTGCGTGCAGTCGACCCTCGGCCTGCTCGGCGGCGGCGACTACACCGCCGAGGCGGTGGCCGAGACCGACACGCGGCTGGTCCTGCTGCCGCGCCCGGTGTTCCTGGGGCTGATCGACGCCTCGCCCGGCTTTCGCCGCGCGGTCTTCGCCGCGCTTGCCGCGCGGATGCAGGACATGATGCAGGCGGTCGAGCGCGTGGCCTTCCAGCCGGTCGACGCCCGCCTCGCCGCGGCGCTGCTGGCCCGCGCCGACACGGACGGCGAGGTGCGCGCCACCCAGGCCGAACTCGCCGTCGCCATCGGCTCGGCGCGCGAGGTCGTGGCGCGAAAGCTCGAAGCCTGGTCCCGTGCGGGCACCGTCGAGACCGGGCGCGGCGTGGTGCGGCTGAGCGATCCCTCGGCGCTGCGGCGCATCGCGGGGATGTGACGAAGTCACAGACCGCGCCCGCGCCCGGCGCTACTGTCGCTCCATCGGAACCTCAATCGATGGAGACGGACATGCTCAAGAAGAACGTCGGCGGGATCGACCGCATCCTGCGCATCGTGGTGGGGCTCGCGCTCATCGCGGGCTTCTTCCTCAACGCGGACGCCAGCTACCGCTGGCTCTACCTCATCGGGATCGTGCCCCTGGCGACCGGGCTGATGTCCAGCTGCCCGCTCTACTCGATCCTCGGGCTCTCGACCTGCCCGCTGAAGAAGGCCTGAGCGGCGCACGATCCTTCTGGCGAAGGATCGGCACCAGGCCCAACGCCGGCACCGCAAGGCCCGGAGTCTTCGCCAGAAGACTGGGCCTCTGCTGCAGCACAGTGCCGGCGGGGATCCGCCGGCAAGCGGCAGGCCCCGGCAGCAGGGCTGCGCTTTCCGGCCGGACCGGCTAGGGTCTGGTGCATGAGCCGTTTTCCGGTCGCGCTGCTCGCGGGTGTCGCCGCGCTTGCCCTGTCGCTTCCCGCCCCTGCCGCCGCGCAGGGTGGCCCGCGCCACTGTCCGCCAGGCCTCGCCCGGAAGGACCCGCCCTGCGTCCCGCCCGGACAGGCCCGGGGCGGCGAGCGGGACCGCGACCGGGACCGCGGCGGGGGCTATTCGGAGGGCTACCGCGACGGCTACGCGGACGGCTACCGCCTTGCCGTGGGCGACTTGCTCGAGGGCGACTACCGGCTGATCCGCAACCCGCCGCTTTTCGGGCTTCCGGCCTACGGGCCGGAAGCATGGCGCTACTACCTGGTGCATGACCTCGTCGTGCGCGCCGACCCCGAGACGCGGCGCGTCCTCGCCATCGTGGGCCTCGTCGACGCACTGCTCGACTGACGGCGCGCCGCGATCCTTCTGGCGAAGGATCGGCACCCGTCGCACCGGCCGGGGCGCAGGGCCCACGATTCTTCGCCAGAAGAATCGGTCCCCGCCCGGCCGCGCCGCTTGCGCGCGCTTGCCGGTTGCGCAAGCCTCGGCTAAGCCCCGGGGCCATGCGCATCCTCATCACCAACGACGACGGCATCAACGCGCCCGGGCTCAGGGTCCTCGAAGCCATCGCGGCCGAGATCGCCGGACCTGCGGGCGAGGTCTGGACCGTCGCGCCCGCGTTCGAACAATCGGGTGTGGGGCACTGCATCTCCTACACGCACCCCACGATGATCGCCGAACTCGGCCCCCGCCGCTTCGCGGCCGAAGGCTCGCCCGCCGACTGCGTGCTGGCCGGCATCTGTCACCTGATGGCTGACGCGCGGCCCGACCTCGTCCTCTCGGGCGTGAACCGGGGCAACAACTCGGCCGAGAACGTGCTCTACTCCGGCACCATCGGCGCCGCGATGGAAGCCGCGCTCCAGGGCCTCCCGGCGATCGCGCTGTCGCAATACTACGGCCCCGGCAACCTCGCGCGCCCCGATCCGTTCGAGGCGGCCGCCGCGCATGGCGTGCGGGTCGTGCGGCTCCTGCTTGACCATGCCAACTGGGACGACGCGGACTACCGGCTCTTCTACAACGTGAACTTCCCGCCCACCGGGGCGGACGGGGTGCAGGGCCTCAGGGTCGTCCGGCAGGGGTTCCGCCGCGGCATCAGCTTCGGCGCCGAGCCGCATCTGTCGCCCTCGGGTCGCAAGTTCCTCTGGATCAGGGGCGGCGCGCAGGACGTGCCCTCGGGCGTGGACAGCGACGGGACCGTGAACATCGAGGGCTACATCTCGGTCACGCCGCTGCGCGCCGACCTGACCGCGCACGACGCGCTGGCGCCCCTTTCCCAGCTCGAGGGGCGCTTCTGATGTCGGGGCCCGGCGAGGGGACGGGCGGCGAGGACGACATCGAGGCCGGAACCGAAGCCGAGCGCAAGATGCGCTTTCTCTTTGCACTCCGCTCGCACGGGGTCACCGACCGCCGCGTGCTCGAGGCGATGGAGGCGATCGACCGGGGCGCCTTCGTCAAGGGCCTCTTCGCCGGCCGCGCCTACGACGACGTGCCCCTGCCCATTGCCTGCGGCCAGACGATAAGCCAGCCCTCGGTCGTCGGCCTGATGACCCAGGCGCTGAACCCGGGCCCCCGCGACAAGGTGCTCGAGGTCGGGACCGGATCGGGCTACCAGGCGGCCGTCCTGAGCCAGCTTGCCCGCCGCGTCTACACCGTCGACCGCCACCGCCGCCTGGTGCGCGAGGCTGACGCGCTGTTCCGTGCGCTGGGGCTCACCAATATCGTCACCCGCGTCGCCGACGGCTCCTTCGGGCTGGCCGAACAGGCCCCTTTCGACCGCATCCTCGTGACCGCCGCCGCCGAGGACCCGCCGGGGCCGCTCTTGGCGCAACTTCGCGAAGGCGGTATCATGGTGGTGCCGGTGGGGCAGTCGGACCATGTCCAGCACCTGATCAAGGTCGTCAGGACGCCCGCGGGCTACGACTACGAAGAGCTTCGCGCGGTGCGGTTCGTGCCGCTGCTGGAAGGTCTGGCCGAGGACTGATAAGGCTCCGGCGACAAGGGGCCGCTTGAGGAGACTGAGCAGATGGCTGCGAACCCGCGCCCGACCCGCATCCGCCTCGCGGCGCTCGCCGTGGGCGCGCTGGCGCTTGCCGCCTGCGACGAGAACCGCAACATCGACTTCGACCTGCGCCGCGCAACCGGCGGGTTCAACACTGCGGATGCGGTCGAGCAGCCGGTCGCGCAGCGTCCCCCGGCGGATGCGCGGGGCGTGATCTCGTATCCCGGCTATCAGGTCGCCGTCGCCCGCCGGGGCGACACGGTCGAGACGCTGGCCGCCCGGGTCGGTCTGCCCGGCGACGAGATCGCACGGTTCAACGGTCTTTCGCCTGGCATGGCGCTGCGCGACGGCGAGATCGTCGCCCTGCCCCGCCGCGTGGCCGAGCCGCCGGGCGGCTTTGCCGGCGGCACCGCGATCGCCGCCGCCCCCCTGCCCTCGGGACCCGGCGGCCAGGTCGATGTGACGACGCTCGCTGG
This sequence comes from Paracoccaceae bacterium, assembly GCA_025458985.1. Lineage (GTDB taxonomy): Bacteria > Pseudomonadota > Alphaproteobacteria > Rhodobacterales > Rhodobacteraceae > JALORM01. The sequence continues at coordinate 6,184 of JALORM010000153.1, forward strand.
CTCGGCCATCGACCGCGCTTCGGCCACGCAGCCCGGATCGGCCACGCCCGCCGGGACGATCGCACCGGCGCGCGGCTCGGACGAGCCCGTGCGCCACCAGGTCGTCCGGGGCGAAACCGCCTATTCCATCGCGCGGCTCTACGGGATTTCGGCGCGCGCGCTTGCCGACTGGAACGGGCTTGGCCCCGACCTGACGGTGCGCGAGGGCTCCTACCTCATCATCCCGCAGGCCGGCGCAGCCGCCCCCGCGGCGGCTGCGCCCGACACCACCACCGCCCCGGGCCAGGGCACGCCGACGCCGGTTCCGCCTTCGGCCGCGGCCCCGCTGCCGGCGGAGGACGAGACCGGCGCGGTCGAGAACGCGCCCGCCTCGCCGAACCTCCAGACCGAACGCACGGCCGCCTCGGCCCGATCCTCCAAGCTCGCCATGCCGGTCTCGGGCTCGATCATCCGCGCCTACCAGAAGGGCCGCAACGAGGGCATCGACATCTCGGCCGCCGCCGGATCGGACGTCCGCGCCTCGGCCGAGGGCACCGTCGCCGCCGTCACCCGGTCGACCGACAACGTGTCGATCGTGATCGTCCGCCACGA
>JALORM010000154.1 GCA_025458985.1 Paracoccaceae bacterium
ACACGTCCGAGCCTTCGTCCGAGGCAAGGATCACGCCCAGTCCGTGCTTCTTGACGAACTTGTCGTGGCTGGCCGCGCTGTCCTTCGACACGCCGACGACGACAGCACCCGCGGCCTCGAAGTCGGCCGCCATGGCGGTGAAGTCCTTCGCCTCGGCGGTGCAGCCCGAGGTGTCGTCCTTGGGGTAGAAGTAGAGCACCACCGCCTTCGGGCGCAGGGCGGAAAGCGTGACCTGCCCGCCGCCGTCGCGGGGCAGGGTGAAGTCGGGGGCCGTCTGGCCGGCATCGGTCATGGCAAGGCTCCTCTTGTCCTTGGATTTCGCGCTTCAATTCTAGGCCGGGCCACGCGAAGATAAAGGCCGGGCAGGATCGAGGAGCAGAGGGCACCGGCCACCGCGCCGCCCCCGTCGGATGATGGCAGCGAACGAGAGCGAACGCCCCGCGCGCGGCCGTTTCGGCCCGCTTGGCCTGCTGTCGCTTGCCCTGGCCCTGTGGCTTGCCTGGCTGGTGCTGGCGCTTGGCACGGGGCGGCCGCTGACGGCGCCCGCCTGGCTGACCGCGCAGGTCGAGGCGCGCGCGACCGAAGCGCTGGCCGGCCGCGGCCGGGTCGAGGTCGGCAGCGTCGTCGCCGTCCTTGGCGAGGCAGGGGTGCCGCGGATCGTGCTGCGCGACCTCGTGCTGACCAACGCGGTCGGCGCGCGCGTGGCCGAGGTGCCCGAGCTGCGCGTGCGCCTGTCGCCCGACGCGCTTCTGGCGGGGCAGGTCCGGCCGACCCGGCTGACCGTCGTCGGCGCCGACCTGACCGTCCGGCGCGACCGCGAGGGGCGGTTCGACATCGCCTTCGGCGCGGGCGCACGGGCGCTCCGCCGGGCGGCGACGGTGCCCGAGATCCTCGAGGGCATCGACCGCGTGCTGTCGCTGCCGGCGCTCGAGGGGCTCGACCTCGTTCTGGGCGAGGCGATGCGCCTGACCTTCCAGGATGCCAGCACGGGGCGCGTCTGGCGCGCCGAGAACGGCACCCTGGCGCTGGGCCTCGGCGGGTCCGAGCGCGAGCTGACGCTGGGCTTTGCGGTGACCGGCGGGGTCGGACGCGCGCCCGCGCCGGCGCGGATCGCGCTGTCGACCGGCGCCGACCACGAGACGCTGTCGATTTCGGCCGAGGTCGAGGGGGTCGCCGCGGCCGACCTGGCCTCGCAGGTGGCGGCCCTGTCGTTCCTGTCGGCGGTCGATGCCCGCCTGTCGGCATCGCTCAACGGCGCGCTTGATCCCGCGGGCGGGCTCGGCCGCTTCGATGCCTCGCTGGAGATCGGACCGGGTGCCATCGCTCCGGGCGGCGGGGCCGCGCCCTTCGCCTTCGAGGGGGCGCATGCCTATCTGGACTATGACCCCGACGCGCAGCGCATTGCGCTGACCGGCCTCAGCGCCGCGACCGCGCAGGCGCGCTTTTCGGCCAGCGGGCAGGCGCTTCTGCGCGATGTCGATCCCCGCACCGGGCGCCCGGCCGCGATGCTGGTGCAGCTGGCGCTTGCCGATATCGAGCTGAACCCCGAGGGCGAGCTGGCCGAGGCCGCGCGCTTCGACACCGGCGCGGCCGATCTTCGGATAGGCTTCGCGCCGTTCCGGATCGACCTTGGCCAGCTTGCGCTGGTCTCCGGGCCGCGGCGCTTCACTGCCCGCGGGGGGGCCGAGGCGGGGCCGAACGGCTGGACGGTGGCGCTCGACGCAGCAATCGACGAGATGCCGCATGACCGGCTGCTGGCGCTCTGGCCGCTCAGGCTTGCGCCCAAGACCCGGGAATGGCTGGCGCTGAACGTCATCGACGGGCTTCTGACCGACGTGCGCGGCGCGGTGCGCGCCCGCCCCGGCACCGAGCCCCGCCTGTCGCTGAGCTACGAGTTCGAGGACAGCACCGTCCGGGTCGTGCGCACCCTGCCGCCGATCGCGAACGGGTTCGGCCACGCCGCGATGACCGGCACGCGCTACACCATGGCGCTGGCCGAGGGCGGCGTCGCCGCGCCGAACGGCGAAGCGATCTCGGCCGCGGGCTCGGTCTTCACGATCCCCGACATCACCGAAGAGCCCGCCATCGGCGAGGTCAGGCTTGAAACCGACAGCTCGCTGCCCGCGGCGCTTGCGCTGCTGGACGAGCCGCCGTTCCGCTTCCTCAGCAAGGCCGGGCTGACCTTCGACGAGATCGACCTGGCGGTCACCGGGCGTCTGACCGACCTCAGGTCGGACCGGCTGATACCCGGTCGTGTGCTGGCCTCGGAGGCGATGACGGTTTCCGTCGACGACGACGGGCTGACCATTTCCGGCCCCGGGCAGATCGGCGGGGCGGCGTTCGACGCAAGCTGGCATCAGCCCTTCGCTGCCGAGGCAGAGGGCGCAAGCCGGATCGAGGGCGAGGTGACTCTGGACCAGGCGTTCCTGGACGAATTCGGGATCGCGCTGCCCGCGGGCAGCCTGACCGGTGCCGCCGCCGGGCGGATCGCGATGGACCTGCCGAAGGGCGCCCCGCCCGCGTTCACCCTGTCCTCGGGACTGGGGGGCGCAGCCCTGTCGCTGCCGGCGCTGGGCTGGTCCAAGGGGGCCGGGCAGACGGGCGAGCTGATCGTCGAAGGCCGGTTCGGAACCCCGACGCGGATCGACCGGCTGTCGCTCGACGCGCCGGGCCTTGTGGCGGAGGGTCAGGTGGTGTTGAACCGCGACGGCAGCCTCGACCGGCTGGCCTTCTCGCGCGTGCGGGCGGGCGACTGGCTCGACGCGCCGGTGACGCTGACCTCGCGCGGGCCGGGCCGGGCGCTTGGCGTCGCCATCGAAGGCGGCACTGTCGACCTGCGCCGGACCAGCGTGGGCGGAGGCGGCGGGCGCGATGGCGGGCCGCTTAGCGTCGCGCTCGACCGGCTGATCGTCAGCGAAGGGATCAGCTTCCGCCGCGTCCGGGCCGAGCTCGAGACCCAGGGCGGGCTCAGCGGGCGATACACCGGCCTGCTGGGGGGCGAGGTGCCGGTCTCGGGGGGGCTTGCCCCCACGCGCAACGGGACCGCGATCCGGCTGCAGGCGGCCGACGGCGGCGCGGCGCTGCGCGCGGCCGGTCTTCTGGAATCCGCCCGGCAGGGCCAGCTTGACCTGACTCTTGTGCCGCTGCCCGGGGAAGGGCGCTACGACGGGAGGTTCCGCCTGTCGGACCTGCGGGTGCAGGGCGCGCCGGGTCTGACGAACCTTCTGTCCGCGATCAGCGTGGTGGGGCTTCTGGAACAGCTCGACGGGCAGGGTATCGCCTTCGGCGAGGTGACGGGCGAATTCACGCTGGAGCCGCGCGGGGTGACGCTGCACCGGGCCAGCGCGGTCGGGCCGTCGCTCGGCATCTCGATGGAGGGGGTCTACGACCTTGCGGCCAGCCGGATCGACATGCGGGGCACGATCTCGCCGGTCTACTTCCTGAATGCGATCGGGCAGATCTTCTCGCGCCGGGGCGAGGGGCTCTTCGGGTTCAACTACCGCATGGCCGGCCCCGCGGCCGACCCGAGCGTCTCGGTCAATCCGCTGTCGATCCTGACCCCGGGCATGTTCCGCGAGATCTTCCGCGCCAACCCGCCGGCCTTGCCGCAATAGCGCCGGACCCCTGTCGTGCGGGCGCGGATCAACCGCTCTCCGGCGGCATGGCCCGCTGGTAGAGATGCCAGGTGGCATGGCCAAGGATCGGCAGGGTGACGATCAGGCCGAGGAACGCCGGAGCCAGCGACAGGATCATGGTGAAGGCGATGACCGCGGCCCAGCCGAACATCACCACGGGGTTGTCGCGGACGACGCGGACCGAGGTGAGCATGGCGGACACGAAGTCGATGTCCCGGTCCATAAGCAGGGGCATGGCGATCACGGTCACCGCGAAGAGCACCGCTGCCAGAACCGCGCCGACGCAGGTGCCGACCGCAAGGAAGGTCCAGCCCTGTGGCGTGAAGAAAACCGTGTCCAGAAAGCCCGCCATGTCGGAGAACGACGAATCCTGAAGGATGATCGCAAGCCAGAGCCGCACCTGGTACATCCACACCCAGAGAATGAAGAGGGTGACGAAGGCCATCCAGCCCATCTCGCGCTTGCGCTGGCGCGCCATGACGGAAAGGATATCCGACCAGCCGAAGCCCTGGTGCCTCTGCAGCCGGCGGGACATCTCGTAGAGCCCGGCCGCCGCGAAGGGTGCGACAAGCGGAAATGCGACGACCGCCGGAATGATCATCCAGATCTTGCCGAGCCAGACCAGGGCCCAGACAAGCACAAGACCGAAGACCGCATAGAAGAGGCCGAAGAAGCCGCTCATCAGCGGGCGGGCCAGGAAGTCCGAGACGCCGGCCTTCAGGGACGCCGTGATGTCCTCTGCGCCGAGCTTCCTGGCCGTGGGCGCGGTCAGCCGCCGCGGCGTCGAGTTGTCCGGTGGTGCGGAACCTGCGGTCCCTGCTGCCATGGCACGCTCCTCCCTCCGACGCTCCGAGAGTCGGGCCGCGCGGCGACTGGCCGAGCGGCGAAACGGACATCCCACGTCCGCCCGCAACTCTGCGGCAGGTGACCGATCTGGGCAAGAGCGGGCGCATGTCGGCGGCCGGCGGGCAGTGTACCTGCCGGGCCCCGATGCTTGATCGGACGGGGCAGGGCCTTGCCGTGCGCGCCCGGGGCGCCTAGGTCCGGGCGCGGATCAGAAAGGCACCCTGTCGATGAAACTGTCCGACTTCGACTATCCTCTGCCCGAAGACAGGATCGCGACCCGGCCTGCGCGCCCCCGGTCGTCTGCCAAGCTGCTTGTGGCCGAGGGCGGTGCCATCGCCGACCGGATCGTGCGCGAGCTGCCCGACATCCTTCGCCCGGGCGACCGGCTGGTGCTGAACGACACAAAGGTGATCCCCGCGCGCCTGACCGGAACCCGCCGCCGCGAGACGGGGCAGGGCGCGGCGGAGGCGCGGATCGAGGCGACGCTGCTCGAACCGGCGGCCGACGGGACCTGGGCGGCGCTGGTGAAGCCCCTGAGGAAGCTGCGGGCGGGCGAGACGGTGGCGTTCCCCGCCGGGCTTTCGGCCGTGGTCGAGGAGATCGCCGCCGGCCAGGCGCGGCTGCGCTTCAACCTTGTCGGTGCCGACTTCGAGGCCGCGCTGGAGACGGCGGGCGCGATGCCGCTTCCCCCCTACATCGAGCGCCTGCGCACCGCTGACGCGGCCGACCGCGAGGATTACCAGACGGTCTGGGCGTCGCGCCCCGGCGCCGTCGCGGCCCCGACGGCATCGCTGCACTTCGACGAAGCCCTGCTGGCGGCGCTGGCCGCCCGCGGCGTGGCCTTCACCCATGTCACGCTGCATGTGGGCGCGGGCACCTTCCTGCCGGTCAAGGTCGAGGATGTGACGACCCACCGGATGCATGCCGAATGGGGCGAGGTGACGGACGCGGCGGCGGCCGAGATCAATGCGACACGCGCTGCCGGGGGCCGGGTCATCCCGGTCGGCACGACAGCGCTGCGCCTGATCGAAAGCGCCGCCGCAGGGGACGGCACGGTGCGCCCCTGGCGGGGCGAGACCGACATCTTCATCTATCCCGGCTACCGCTTCCGCGCGACCGACGCCCTCGTCACCAACTTCCACCTGCCGAAGTCGACGCTTCTCATGCTGGTCTCGGCCCTGATGGGGCGCGAGCGGATCGCGGCGATCTACGATCACGCGATCGCGCAGGGCTACCGCTTCTTCAGTTACGGCGACGCCTCGCTTCTGGTGCCGTGATCGCGGGGCGGACCGTGCCCGCCCCCGTGCCTTCGGTCAGTTCAGCTCGGCCGCCCGGGCGGTGTCGACGGCGGACTGCGATTCGGCCACCGCGGCCTGGAACGCGGCAAGCACCTCGGGTCCGCGCGCCACATTGCCGGTGAACCAGTCCATCACCGGGCCGACCGCCTGCTGGAAGGCGGCCTTCTCGTCGGCGGTCGGCACGTAGATGTCGCCGCCTGCGGCCACGAAGTCCTGGTAGGCCTGGATCGACTTGCGCTTGGGCGAGGCGAAGGTGGCCTGCTGAAGCTCGGCAAAGCCGTCCACAACGATCTGCCTGAGGTCCTCGGGCAGCGCGGTGAAGCGATCGTTGCCCATCCACCAGAAGGCGCCCATGTAGCTGTGCCCGTCGAGCGTGATGTACTTCAGGCCCGCATCGGGGAACTTCATGCTCATGATGTCGGTGATGCCGTTCGCCGTGCCCTCGACCACGCCGGTCTGGAGCGAGGTGAAGAGCTCGGGCCACGGAATCGGCGTGGGTGCGGCGCCCAGCGTCGAGACCAGCGTCTGCGGCAGGTCGGCCGGCACCGTGCGCAGCTTCAGCCCGGCAAGGTCGGCCGGCGTCTGCACCCGGCGCTGGGTGTTGGCGAAGTTGCGCCAGCCGCCGGTGTTGCCGATGGTCATCAGCCGGATCTTCCCGCCCGAGTCCTCCAGCGCCATCTGCCGCAGCGTCTGGGTGAAGCCGGTCGCGGTCAGCAGGTGTTCGGCCACGCGGTCGTCGGTCATCAGATAGGGCAGGTCGAGGACCTGGATGTAGGGAAAGAGCCCCGCCGCCCCTCCGCTGGTCGAGATGTAGATGTCGATCGACCCGTCGGCGACGCCCTGCAGGCATTCCTCGCCCGTGGCGCAGAGCTGGGTGCCGATGAAGAGCTCGACCGCGATCCGCCCGTTCGAGGCGTTCTCGACGAAGTTCTTGAAGACGACGAGGCCGTCGTAGTCCTCGTCCTGCTCGTTCGAGTTCGCGGTCGCGCGCAGCGTGACTTCCTGCGCCGCGGCCCAGCCGGCCGAGGCCGCCAGGACCGTCGCCGCCAGAAGCGATCTGAGGGTTGCATTGAACATGGGGGTCCTCCCTTTCAGGTTTCTTGTGGATGACGGTCAGGTCACGAAGCCGAACAAACGCGGGATCGTGAGGCAGAGGGCGGGGAAGTAGGTGATCAGGAAGATCACGACGACGTGGACGATCAGCATGGGGGCGATGCCGCGCACCACCTCGTCCACGCGCATGTTCGCGACCGCCGCGGTGACGAAGAGCACCAGCCCCATCGGCGGGGTGGCCAGGCCAACGGTCAGGTTCACCGCCATGATGATGGCAAAGTGCACCGGGTCGACGCCGAGTTCCACGAAGATCGGGCCGAGGATCGGGCCGAGGATGATGATCGCGGGGCCGGCGTCGAGGAACATGCCCACGATGAAGAGAAGCACGTTGATCAGGAACAGCAGTACCAGCGGGTTGTCGGACAGCGACAGGATCATGCCCGCCAGCATGAACGCCATCGCCGCGCCCACGAGCAGCAGGACGACCGCCGAGGTCAGCCCCGACCGGATCAGCACGTCGGGCAGGTCCGACGGGCGAAGGGACCGCATGACGAAAAGCCCGATGACGATGGCGTAGGCGACCGCGACGGCCGCGGCCTCGGTCGGGGTGAAGACGCCGCCGAGGATGCCGCCCAGGATGATGACCGGCGTCATCAGCGGGAAGAACGCCTTGAGGCTTGCCTGCCCGCGCTCGCCCCAGGTGGCCTTGCGGCCGGTGTGGGGCAGGTTCCAGGCGTCGGCCCGGGCCGCGACAAGGATCATCAGCCCGACCCCCACCATCACGCCGGGCACGATCCCGGCCAGGAACAGCGCGGCGACGCTTTCGCCCATGACGTAGGCATAGATGATCATGATGCCGGACGGCGGGATGATCGGGCCGATGACCGACGACGCCGCCGTGATCGCGGCGGCGAAGCGGCGGGAATAGCCCTGCTTCTCCATCGCCGGGATCAGCATCGAGCCGAGCGCGCTGACGTCCGCCACCGCCGACCCCGACAGCCCCGCAAACAGCATCGAGGACAGCACGTTGACGTGGGCAAGTCCGCCCCGCAGGTGCCCCATCAGCGCCTGCGAGAACTCGACAAGGCGCAGTGTGATGCCGCCGCGATTCATCAGTTCGCCCGCCAGCATGAAGAACGGGATCGCCATCAGCGGGAAGCTGTCCATCCCGTTGTAGACGTTGCGGTAGAGAAGCACGATGTCGCGCTCCTGCCCGTTCAGCCACAGAACGAACGCGGGCGCAAAGACAAGGCCGACGAAGACCGGCAGCCCGACGAGCAGCAGGATCAGGAACAGGGGCAGGAACAGCGACAGCATCTATTCCGCCCCCGCCAGCGCGACTTCCTCGCGGATCGCCGGAAGCCGGTCGCCCGCCCCGCCGAGGCGCGCGAGGGCGCGCAGGATCAGTTCGGCATTGACCAGAAGCAGCAGGCTGACACACAGGTGGAAGGACATCATCATCCACCCCCGCGGCACCTTGGCCCATTCCAGCGGAAAGAGCCCGGAGGGATACCAGAGCGCCGATGTGGCGAAGCGTGCGCCAAGGCCCGAAAGCTCGGAAAGGCCGATCCGGAACGCGACGACGAGCACCACCGTCGAGACCCCCAGAAGCACGATCTGCAGCAGCGCGGCCAAGGGTTTCGGCATCGCGGCGACCAGCATGTCGATCGCCACGAACCCGCCCCGGCGGTAGGCTGTGGGCGCCATCAGCCCCACCATCCAGAGCATCAGGAAGCGTGCCGCCTCTTCCGACCAGGGCAGGGCGGCGCCGATCACGTAGCGGTACCAGACCTGCGCCAGGATGAAGACAACCATCAGCGCGACGCAGGCAGCGCCCAGCCACAGGCCCAGCACCGAAAGTGCGCCGTTCACCGCGGCCAGAGCCCGCGCAGCCCCGATCAGCACGCCCATCGGCGCCTCCTCCCTGGTGCCCCTGTTGCGGGGCGCGGCGCGCGCGGTTCGTCCGGCGGCCGATCCTGTAGTGCGCGCCTGCTAGTGCCCGCGCAGGAAATGCCCGTAGGCGCCCTGGCTGAAGACCAGAGGCTCGCCCGGCCTCATGCCCGCCTCGAGCACCTCGCCCACGACGATCAGATGGTCGCCCGCGTCGTGGCGCGCCGCCGTGCGGCAGGCAAAGCGGGCGAGGCAGCCCTCGATCAGCGGCGCGCCGCCCGGGCCGGACACTGTCGCGACGCCGGCGAAGTCGCGCCCATTGCGGACGAAATGCGCGGCGAGGTCGCGGTGCTCCTGCCCCAGGACGTGGATCGCGAAATGCCCGGCCCCGGCAAAGACCGCAAACCGCGACGAGGCGCGCGCGGGCGACCAGAGCACCAGCGGCGGGTCAAGCGAGACGCTGGCGAAGCTGTTCGCCGTGATCCCCACGGGTCCGTCCTCGGCCAGCGCCGTGACCACGGTCACCCCGGTGGCAAAGCGCCCCAGCGCGTCGCGGAAGGCACGGGCCGTGTCGGGGCCCGGCGTGAAGCGCTCCATCTGGTCAGTCCCCGTTCGCGTGCCGTCCATCAGGGAACCTCGCGTCCCAGGGCCAGCGTGTAAAGCTCGAACCACGTCTCGCGGTCGATCTCTACCTTTACGGCGTCGGACAGCGTCCGGATGCGGGAAAGGTCGTTGGTGCCCATCACCGGCAGGATGCGGGCGGGGTGCGCCAGCAGCCAGGCCACCGCGACCGCGCCGGCATCGACCCCCTGCGCCTTGGCGATTTTCTGAAGAGCGTCGCGCAACCGTTTGGGAGAAGTTGCGAAAAGCGAGCCGCCGCCCAGCGGCGACCAGGCCATCGGCGACAGCCCGCGTTCCTGCAGGAAGGCGACATCGCCATTGGTGAAGCCCTCGTGCGCCGTCAGGCTCAGCTCGATCTGGTTGGTCACCAGCCGCGTCTTCATCGCCGACTGCAGCAGCGTCCAGTCCCAGGGCCTGAAGTTCGACACGCCCACCGCGCGGACCTTGCCCGACTTCACTGCCGCATCCAGCGCCGCGCCCGTCTCGTTGTGGTCCATGAACGGGTCGGGGCGGTGGATCAGCAGCAGGTCGATCCGCTCCAGCCCCATGCGTTTCAGCGAGGTATCGACCGAGGCCGCGATGTGGTC
>JALORM010000155.1 GCA_025458985.1 Paracoccaceae bacterium
GATCGCCGACGCGGCCGGGGCCATCACCTTCCGCCGTCCGCTGGCGGGCTTTCCGCTGCCGCGCCACGGCGCGGCCTGCCCGCTCTGGCCGCTGTTCCGCGCGCTGTCACGGCCCGCGATCCCCATCGGCGCGATGGTCGAGATGCCGGGCCCCGCGCCACGGCGCGTCCGGGCCGAGGCCGTCGCCGTGCCGGTGGGTCCGCCCGATTTCGGCGCGGATCCGGTGATCGAGGCGACGATGCTGCTGACGCCTGCCACCGGCACCACCGCGGCCGAGCCGGTCGGGCCCACCTGCCGGATCTGCCCGCGCGAACCCTGCCGCGGCCGGCGCGAGCCCTCGATCCTGGGGCCGGCCGGCTGACGTGCGGGCCATCGCGTCACGGCCTTTGACAGGCAGGCGACCCTTCGCGATAGTGGACGCAACAAAAATACAAACGCCGGAACCACGGGGGGAATTCGGAGGATGGACAAGCGTGTCCTCCTGATCGAGGACGAGCCGAGCCTCATCGAGGCGATCCGCTTCATCCTGACCCGGGCCGGCTGGTCGGTTCAGACCCATTCCGACGGTGCCTCGGCGGTGGCGCGCATCCGCGAGGCGCGCCCGCGGGTGCTGATCCTGGACGTGATGCTGCCGGGCCGCTCGGGCTTCGACATCCTCGACGAACTGAGGGCCGACCCCGAGTTCGCGGCCCTGCCGGTCCTGATGCTGACCGCCCGCGGCCAGTACGCAGACCGCGAGCGCGCGGAACGCGCGGGCGTCAGCCGCTTCATGTCGAAGCCCTTCTCCAACGCCGAGGTGCTGGATTCGGTCAACGCGCTGGCGGGCGCGGGCTGAGATGAGGCAGACCCAGGCCCCCCTGTTCCTGGAACGTCAGAGCTACCGGCGACGCCGGCTTGCCGATGCCGCCCGCATGCTGCCGGTGCTGGGGACGATGCTGATCCTGCTGCCGCTGCTCTGGGCGCCGCAGTCCACGCCGGGCACGGATACTGCGCAGGGAGGGCTCTACATCTTCCTGGTCTGGGGCGGGCTGATCGCCGCCGCCTTCCTGATGGCGCGGCGCCTCGGCGCCGGGATCGAGCCGCCCGACGACCCGCAGGGCGGCGACCGCGAGGGCGGCTGATGCTGTCCTTCAACCTGCTCGTCGCGGCCTGCATCGCCTATGTCGCCTTCCTCTTCGTGCTGGCCTTCGCGGCCGAGCGCGCGGCTGCTGCCGGCCGGGGGGACTGGCTGCGCTCGCCGCTGGTGTACACGCTGTCGCTGTCGATCTACTGCACCGCCTGGACCTTCTATGGTGCGGTCGGCTACGCCGCGCGGTCGGGGCTCGAGTTCATCACGATCTACCTCGGCCCGACACTGGTGATGACCGGCTGGTGGCTTCTGTTGCGCAAGCTGGTGCGGATCGGCCGGGCGCAGCGGATCACCTCGGTCGCCGACCTCTTGTCGGCGCGCTACGGCAAGTCGGTGCTGATCGGCGCCATCGTGACGCTGATGGCGGTGGTGGCGGGCACGCCCTACATCGCGCTCCAGCTCCAGTCGGTGACGCTGGCGCTGTCGGTCTTCGGCGGCGGGCTGGACGGCGCGGCGGGCTGGGACGAGCGCGAGACGGCGCTGCTGGTCGCGGCGGGGCTGGCGATCTTCACGGTGCTGTTCGGCACCCGCAATCTCGATGCCGACGAACGCCACCACGGTGTCGTCGTGGCGATTGCCGTCGAGGCGGTCGTCAAGCTTGCGGCACTGATCGCGGTCGGGGTCTTCGTGGTCTGGGGGATCGCCGGCGGGCCGGCAGATATGTATGCCCGGATCGAGGCGTCGGACATCGCCGAATGGCACCTCGATTCCGGACGCTGGGTGGCGCTGACGTTCCTGTCGGGGGCGGCGCTTCTGTGCCTGCCGCGAATGTTCCAGGTCCTCGTGGTCGAGAACGTCGACGACCGCCAGCTTGCGACCGCCTCCTGGGCTTTCCCGCTCTACCTCTTCCTCATCAGCCTCTTTGTGGTGCCGATCGCCGTCGCAGGGCTCGAACGCTTCGGCGCCGGCGCCAACCCCGACCTCTTCGTGCTGACCCTGCCGTTGTCCGAGGGCCGCGGCGGGCTAGCGATGCTGGCTTTCCTGGGCGGATTCTCGGCCGCAACCTCGATGGTGATCGTCGCCGCCATCGCGCTGTCGACCATGGTCTCGAACCATATCGTGCTGCCGATCTGGCTGTCATTCCGCGAGCCGCGGGCGAAGCTTTCCGAGGACGTGCGGGTCATCGTGCTCCGGGCGCGGCGGGTGTCGATCCTGGCGATCCTCGCGCTCGGCTGGCTCTATTACCGGATGTCGGGTGGCGGCGCAGCACTGGCCGCGATCGGCCTGATCAGCTTCGTCGGCGTCGCGCAGTTCCTCCCGGCAATGATCGGCGGGCTGTTCTGGCGCGGGGCGACACGGCTCGGCGCAGCCTCCGGCCTGACCGTGGGCTTTGTCGTCTGGGCCTACACCTTCTTCCTGCCCTCGGTTGGCGCGGCGACGCCCCTCTGGGCCGAGGTGCAGCAGCTTGGCCCCTATGGCCTCGCCTGGCTGAGGCCTCAGGCGCTGTTCGGGATCGAGGGGATCGATCCGCTGGTGCATGCCGTCTTCTGGTCGGTCACGCTCAACACGCTGGTCTTCGTCGGTGTGTCCCTCCTGACCTTTCCCGGTCCGGTCGAGCGGCTTCAGGGCGTCGAGTTCGTCGACGTCTTCGCGCGCGAGGGCAGCGTGCCGCGGGGCTGGCGCGGCGGCGCGGCCGGGGCGGAGGAGCTTCTGTCGATGGCCCAGCACATCCTCGGGCCCGGGGCCGCGCAACGGCTGTTCCAGGACGCCGCGGCCGAGCAGGGAACGGGCGGCTTCCTGCCCGAGGTGACGCCCGACTTCCTGGAACGGCTGGAGCGGCGGATGGCGGCGGCGGTCGGGTCGGCGACGGCGCACGCGATGATCGCCCAGGCGGGTGGGGGCACCTCGGTGTCGGTCGAGGATCTGATGGCGGTCGCCGACGAGGCGCAGCAGATCATGGAGTATTCCCAGCGGCTCGAGGCGCAGTCCGAGGAGCTTTCGCGCACCGCCCGCCAGCTGCGCGAGGCCAACCGCAAGCTGACCGAGCTGTCGGTCCAGAAGGACGCCTTCCTCAGCCAGATCAGCCACGAGCTGCGCACGCCGATGACCTCGATCCGGGCGTTTTCGGAGATTCTGGGCGAGGAGGGCCTGAGCGACGAGGACCGTACCCGATATGCCCGCGTGATCCATGACGAGGCGGTGCGGCTGACGCGGCTTCTGGACGACCTTCTGGACCTCAGCGTGCTGGAAAGCGGCACGCTGAACCTTTCGATGCGCGAGGCGAACCTGGGCGAGGTGATCGGCCGCGCCGTCTCGACGGTCAGCGCGGTCCCCGGGCAGCGCCCGTTCCGCGTGCTGCGCGACCGCGAGGCCGAGGACGTCGTGCTGGTGACCGACCCCGACCGGCTTGCGCAGGTGTTCATCAACCTGCTGTCCAATGCCCGCAAGTACTGCGATGCCGACCGCCAGGATGTCCGCATCGAGGTGCGCCGCGGCGACGGCGGCGTGCAGGTCGACGTGATCGACAACGGATCGGGCATCCCGCGCGAGAGCCAGGAGATCATCTTCGAGAAGTTCGCCCGCCTCGGCGACCACACCCGCGCCGGGGGGGCGGGCCTCGGCCTCGCCATCTGCCGCGAGATCGTCGAGAAGCTGGGCGGCTCGATCGCCTACCTGCCGGGGCAGGGCGGCGCGGCCTTCCGGATTGTGCTGCCGACCGGGCTGGCCCGCGCAGCCTGAGACAAGGCGCATCGACGCGGGCAGGTCCTAACCCTTTCTCAACCTTGGTGCGGCACTTCCTGAGGGGAAGGGGCATGGGCGGACGGCAATGGCGCAGGGCGGCACGGCATCGGTTCTCAGGCGGAAGGCAGGGCAGGGACGGGCGGCCGCGGCGGCCGCAGTTCCCGCGGGGCCGGCCAAGGCGCTTGCCGACGCGATTCGCCGCGCGGCCGAGGAAGAGCTGTCGCTGGCCGTCGTGCCGGGCGAGCCGACGCAGCGCCGCGCCACCCCGGACGAGATTGTGGAAGGGCTGCCCGAGCATGCCTTCCTGGCCCTCCTGATCGGGCCCGAGGACGGCGCGGGCCTTGTCGCCCTTGATCCTGCCGCGCTGTCGGCGGTGCTCGAGATGCGCACCATGGGGCGCGTTACCTCGCGCGCGCCTGCGACCCGCCGGCCGACCGCGACCGATTCCGCGATGGTCGCCGACGTGATCGACCGCATCCTGGCCGAATTCGAAACCCCGCTGATGACGGGCGAGGAGGCACGCTGGGCCTCGGGCTGGCGATACCAGATGTTCCTGCCCGAATCGCGCCCGGTGCCCATCGTGCTCGAGGATGCGCAGCACCGCGTGCTGGAGGTCGAGGTCCTGTTCGGGGCCGCGGCGAAGCCGGGCCGCATCCTGATCGCCCTGCCCGCGACGGGACGTGCGCAGCCCCGCCCCGCCGAGCCACCGCCGCGGCAGAGCGCCAAGGGCCGTGCCGCAGCCGCCTGGCAGCGGGCCATCGGCGAGGCGGTCCAAAGCTCCGAGGTGACGCTGGGAACGGTCCTGGGGCGCATCCGCCTGACGCTGGCCGACCTGTCGCGGCTTGCCCCGGGCGACCGGATTGCCCTGCCGGTGGCTGCGCTCGGGGCCGTACGGCTGACGGGGCCGGGCGGCGCGGTCGTGGGCGCAGGGCGGCTCGGTCAGACAGGGGGGCTCAGGGCGCTGAAGCTCAGCCCGCCCGACAGTGCCCCGGCGCCGCCCGCGACCGGCGAGATCATCCCAGCCGGCACGCTCGGGCAGGCGGGCTCGGTCGCGATGGCTGCGTTCGGCGAGGCCGATCCTGGCGGCTTCCAGGGCATCGGCGCCTCCCACGGGACGGGGGATGCAGGCGGTGCGCGGTCAGAAGCGGCCTTGAACCCCTTTGGGAACCAGTCCCGTGCACCCTCGCCGGACCCGCAGGGCCTGCTGCCGGGCGAACTCGACCCCGGCGCGCTCGACGGGTTCCTTCAGGGGCTGGGGTCGGATTCCGGGCCGGCCGAGGGTTTCCTGCCGCCTTCCGGAGCGCCCGATCCGTTCCAGCCCTGATCGCGGAGCTGCGCGGCCGTGGCGATCCGCCGCGCGCGGTCGCCGGCCCGACCGGCCACGGGGTCTCTGCCGGGCTGCCGCCCGAACGTCGGAGGCG
>JALORM010000156.1 GCA_025458985.1 Paracoccaceae bacterium
TTGCTGGCCATCGTCGCCGGCGGCACGCTCCTGGCGGTTCTGGTCAGCGTCCTTCTCGCCCGGTCGGTCACGCGGCCGCTCGGACAGCTGACACAAGCCATGCAACAGGTGGCCGCGCGCGACTATGCCCGCGAGATCGAGGGCCGCGACCGCGCCGACGAGATCGGCACTCTGGCGCGCAACCTCGCCGACTTCCGCGACCAGCTTGCGGCCAGCGACCGGGCGGCGGAGGAGCGCGAGCTTGCACGGGCCGAGCAGGCCCGCGTGGTCGAGCGACTGGGCGAAGGCCTGCGTGCGCTGGCCGACGGCAACCTCTCGCAGACGCTCGATACCGCCTTCACCGAGGACTACGAGCAGCTGCGGGTCGACTTCAACGCCACCATCGACACGCTGAACGAGGTGCTGCGCTCGCTCGTCGGCAACGCCGAGGAGATCCGGTCCCGCGCCGAAGAGATCAGCGGGTCCTCCGACGATCTGTCGAAGCGCACCGAGAACCAGGCCGCCACCTTGGAAGAGACGGCCGCGGCGCTTGACGAGCTGACGGCCAGCGTCCGGTCGGCCGCCGACGGCGCCGCCGAGGTGGAAAGCGTGGTCATCGAGGCCCGCGCCGAAGCCGAGCAGAGCGGGCTGGTTGTGCGTGAGGCGGTCACCGCGATGTCCGAGATCAAGCGGTCGTCCGACGAGATTACCCAGATCATCGGCGTGATCGACGACATCGCCTTCCAGACCAACCTGCTGGCGCTGAACGCCGGTGTCGAGGCGGCGCGCGCCGGGGATGCGGGTCGTGGCTTTGCGGTGGTGGCCTCGGAGGTGCGCGCCCTCGCCCAGCGCTCGTCGGAGGCCGCCAAGCAGATCAAGACCCTGATCGGCGGCAGCGCCGAGCAGGTCGAAAGCGGGGTGGCGCTGGTCGGCCGCGCCGGCGAGGCGCTGTCGAGCATCGTCGGCCGCGTCGCCAACATCGCCGGGCTCATCAGCTCGATCGCGGCCGGCTCGCGCGAGCAGTCCGTCGGGCTGAGCGAGATCAACGTCGGCGTCACCCAGCTGGATCAGGTGACCCAGCAGAACGCCGCGATGGTCGAGGAAGTGACCGCCGCGAGCCTGATGCTCAAGCAGGAGGCCGCGGCGCTCTCGCAGCTGGTCTCGCGCTTCCGCCTTGCGGATGGCGGACCCAACGCAGGCGCCGGGCTGCTGCGCTTCCCCGAGCCGGCGACCGCGGGCCGCGCGCCCGCGAGGAAGGCGGAAGGCCCCGAACCCCGGTCGCCGCGCCGCGCGGCCGCGAACGAAGGCGTCTGGCAGGACTTCTAGGTCCCGCCAGACCATACCTGCCAGCCAAGGACGGAGGGGCACGTGCGCATACTGCTTGCTGAGACCGACCCGGCCTTCCGCGCCGTCCTTCGGGACAAGTTCGCCGCCGACCCAGGCCTGCGTCTGACCGACGAGGCGGGCGACCTCAGCGCGGCCTACCACGCGGCAGAGCATCGCCCGCCGCACCTTGTCCTCGTTGCGGCCGGGCTTGCCCGGCGGCCGGAGTTCGAGGTGATGGGCCTGCTTCTGCGCGCGCTGGCGATCCGCTGCCTCGTCCTGTACCGCGGCGCAGACGCGCGCGCCGGCGCCCAGGACAGCGCGCACCGCCTGGGCTGCGGCACGGTCGACGGCGACCTTCCCGCCGCCGCCTTCTGCACGGCGATCCGGGCGGGGTTCGGCGGGCGTCCAAGTGCACCCGCCCAGGCCGCGCGGGGCGCCAGCGGCGGCGGATTCCGTGCGGGGCGCACGATCCTGATCGGGGCCTCGACGGGCGGCGTCGACGCGCTCCTCACGGTGCTTTCGGCCTTTCCGGCCGACTGCCCGCCGACGCTGATCGTGCAGCACACCGGTGCCGGCTTCAGCGGCGGCCTTGCCCGCCTCCTGGACAACTGCGTCGCGCCCAGCGTCGCCGAAGCCCGCGACGGCGAGGCGCTGGTGCCCGGGCGGGTGCTGATTGCTCCGGGGTCCGAGCGTCACCTCGTCCTGATGCGACGCCGCGACCTCGTCTGCGGCCTCAAGGCCGGCCCGCCGGTGTCCGGGCACCGACCGTCGGTCGATGCGCTGTTCCTTTCCGCGTTGCCCGAGGCCGCGCGGGTCTCGGCCGCGCTGCTGACCGGCATGGGCCGAGACGGCGCCGAAGGACTGACCCGGCTGCGGCAGGCGGGATGCCGGACGATCGGCCAGGACGCTGCGACATCGGTCGTCTACGGCATGCCGAGGGCCGCACGCGACATGGGCGGCGTCGCGATGGAGCTGCCGCTCGCGGCCATCGGCGCAGCCCTTCTCGACCAATGCAGAATGCAGACGCAGGTGCAGGCAACATGAGCTACACGTCGCAACCCGCGCGGATCCCAGGCCAACGCATCGAGCCGGTCGTCCAGGGCGAATACAAGATCTCGTCCGATCCCACCGTGGTCCTCTCGACGGTACTCGGTTCCTGCGTCGCGGTCTGCCTCTACGACACCGAGGCCCGGATCGGCGGCATGAACCATTACCTCCTTGCCGTCGGCGGAACGCCGGGCTCGCGCGAGGTGAAGTACGGCGCCATGGCGATGGAACTGCTGGTCAACGGCCTGCTGAAGGCCGGCGCCAACCGGCGGCGCCTGCAGGCCAAGCTGTTTGGCGGTGCCCGTGTCACCGCGTCCTTCGCGAGCATCGGAGAAGCCAACGCCCGCTTCGGGCGGGAGTTCCTCGATCGGGAAGGCTTCGAGATCCGGGCCGAGAGCCTGGGTGGCACGAACGCCCGCCGGGTCCATTTCCATCCGGCAAGCGGCGCCGCATGGCTGATGGTCGTGCCCAGCTCGGCCGTCGCGTCGGAAAAGCCGCCGACCGAGATCCCGGTGCGGCCGCCGTCCCAGGTCACCCTGTTCTGACGCCGCTGCCCTGCGGATCGTGCCTGCGCTTGCGCCCCGGAAGCAGCCTCGGCAGCGGCATGCCTTTCCTCTGCTCTTGCCAAGCGCTTCCTGAGCCCGCGCCGGGCGCCGGGGCGGCTCCGCCCGATCGCCGGACCAGGCTGCGGGGACCGGCGAGCCGGCGCGCTTTGTCTGCGGCCCCTGGCCCCGCCGATGCCGATCGCCCCGCGCCCAACCACAACCGCGGGGGCCGGCACATCCGCCCCGTCAGGGCCGCCTCAGCGCCAGAAGCGCCAACGTGGCGAGCACGCCAATACCGGCTGTGAGCCAGAGGGCCCCGAGGCCCCAGGCCGCAAGCGCGGCGCCGAAGGCCAGCGGAGCCGCTGCCTGGAGCACCCGGGCCGGTGCGTTCAGCCACCCCAGCCGCCGCCCGTAGCCCGCCGCGCCGAACAGCGCGAGCGGAAGCGTGCCCTTGGCGATGGTCAGGATGCCGTTGCCGGCCCCGTGCAGCACCGCAAAGCCGTAGGCGGCCGGGCTGCCGAAGGCGACGAGGCAGAGCGCGGCCAGCGGGTGGGCCGAGGCTGCAAGCCGGGCCATGAGAAGCGGATGCACCCGCCGCAGAAGCCCGAACTCCACGACCCGCGCGGCGACCTGCGCCGGGCCGATCAGCGAGCCCGCCGCGATCGCGACTGCCGTACTGGCCCCGGCCGCCTGCAGGAGCCCCGGAAGATGCGCCGCCATCGCGGTGGAGTTGAACCAGCTTGCCGCGAAGACGAAGGCCAGGAGCCACAGGGCGAGGCGCGGCGGCGGCGCGCCCGGATCGTCGGCGACCTCCTCCGCAACGGGCTGCGCGGCGCCGCCGGGGAGGATCGCGTTCAGGGGCAGGGCAACGCAGAGGTGGACAAGAGCCCATCCGAGGCACGCCTCGCGCCAGCCCCAGGTCGCCAGCATCAGTCCGGACAGCGGCCAGCCCACGGTGCTGGCGAAGCCGGCAATCAGGGTGATTCCGGTCATCGGCCCCCGCGCCTCGCGCCCGTAGATCCCGGCCAGCGTGGCGAACCCCGCCTCGTAGAGGCCAAGGCCCATGCCCAGGCCCATCACGGCCCAGCCTGCGAAGAGAACCGCGGGCGAGGGGGCCGCCGCCAGAACCCCCAGCCCGCAGGCGAAGACCAGGTTGGACAGCATCAGGACGCCCCGCCCCCCGGTCCGGTCGATCCGCGCCCCGGCCCAGGGCCCGACGAGGGCAGAGAGCGCCATCGCCATCGAGAAGGCACCGAACACCCAGACGGGCGACAGGCCGAAGCTTTCGGCCATCGGCGCGGCAAGCACGGCGGGAATGTAGTAGCTGGCGGCGAAGCCGATGGTCTGCGCGACCCCAAGCGCGGCAACGACCCCCGCGCGCCGCGACGCTGGCAGCCTCAGCGCCATGACGCGAGCCCGCCGGTCCGCGGCCCGCAAGGCCCCGCCGCGCCTCCTGCGATCGGCGCGGGCATCGGCATTCGTGCACCTGTCATGTCCAAATTGCCCCGGCCCCCGCTTCGCAACCGGACCACCCCACCGCCACCGTCTTCGTCCGGCAGATACCACGGCATCCCGCGTCGTGGCGACCGGACGCCCCGCACGGCAACCGCGCGGGGATCAGCCTGTGGCAGTCGCGCCGGCGGCACGGCGCATCCGCTCGAAGCTCATCGAGATATGCGCGCGCTGGATCAGCGCGGCCGCGTGCAGGTCGCCAATGCGCAGGGCGCGCAGGATGTCCTCGATCTCGCGGTCGAAGACCAGAACTTCGTCGGTCAGGTCGATCAACGAGGCGAAGACCGACTTCAGCCAGATCCGCGTCGTCTGGAAGTACAGCCTCTCGCTGATCTCGCGCAGCGGTTCGTTCGCGGTAAGCCTCAGCAGCGCCAGGAAGAAGTCCATGTTCAGCTGCGCGAACCGGCGCGGATCGGGCGCAGCTATCAGTGCCTTCGACCGGGCAGAGAGCGCCCGGAAATCCTCCCAGAGCGCATCGTCCGGCGGTACCGGGTCGAGCTTGCCGGTCAGCTCGGCCAGTTCCAGCCGCAGCCGGTAGGTCTGGGCCAGTTCGGCAATGTCGACATCGGTGACGAAAGTGCCGACGCCGTGGACCGACTGCAGCAGCCCCTCGCTTTCAAGCCGGGCCAGCACGCGCCTGAGCGGCGTCCGGCTGATGCCGAACTCGGCCGCCAGCGCCTCTTCCGACAAGCGCTCGCCCGGGGCGTAATCCAGAAGCACGATGCGGGTGCGGATCTCGTCGTGCATCCGCTCGAACCGGTTGCGCGCGCTGAGGGGGATGCCGGACGCTTCGAGGTTCATGGCGGC
>JALORM010000157.1 GCA_025458985.1 Paracoccaceae bacterium
GCACGATCCCCCGCGCCTTCAGCCCGGCCACATGCCCCGCAACCCAGGCCCGAACCCGCCCCGCAAACGCCTTGCCGTCGATGATCTCCGCCGTCATGGTCCCGAACCCTCCCGTTCCGTCGGGTGCCGCCCCCGCTCTGCGGCGCCCCCCGCACCCGGTCCCAGCGCCCGCTCCTCGTGGGCGATCGCCCAGTCGATCAGCTCCTCCCAGACGCGTCCGGCCAGGTCGGGGTCGAGCCCGCTTTGCGCCGCCCGGGCACGCACGTTGCCCAGCACCTCGCGCACCCGCGCCGGATCCCGCGCCGGGATGCCCTCGGCCGGCTTCAGGCGGATCGCCTGGTCGATGCAGGCCTGGCGCCGCGCCAGCAGATCGACCAGCGTCCGGTCCAGCGCGTCGATGATCCCGCGCAGTTCCGCCATGGTCCGCGCCTGACCGGGGTCGAAATCCCTCTGCGCCATGCCGCCCGTACCCCTGCACCGTCCTCGCCCGGCCCGAGGCTCTACACGCTTGGCCCGGCGACCGCCACCGCCTTCAGGTGCGCCCGGCCGTCCCCTACCCGATGGTGCGCTCCAGCGCGGCGATCCAGTTCCGCCAGGCTAGCTTGGCAACCAGCCGCTTGCCGTAGCCGTGCGCCTTGAGGGCGGCCAGCAGCGCCGGAAGGCCCGTGACATCGCCGATCCCCTGCGGCATCGTCGCCCCGTCGAAGTCCGACCCGAGGCCGACGTGGTTCTCGCCGAGGATGCCGATCAGGTGGTCGAGGTGCCGCAGCACCGGTTCCCACCCCATGTCGGGCGACCGCCTTCCGTCGGGCCGAAGGAATACGGTGGCGAGGTTCAGCCCGACCATCCCGCCCGAATCGCGGATCATGCGCAGCTGCCGGTCGGTCAGGTTGCGGCTGGAGGGCGTGACGGCATGGGCGTTCGAATGGGTGGCGACCAAAGGCCGCCTGCTCAGCTTCGCCACGTCGCGGAACCCCTTCTCGTTGAGGTGCGACAGGTCGATCAGGATGCCAAGCTCGTCGCAGAGCCTGACGAGGTCGCGGCCGGCCTTCGTCAGGCCCGGCCCGGTGTCGGGCGTGCCGGGGAAGGCGAAGGGCACGCCGTGGCCGAAGACGGTCGGGCGGCTCCAGACCGGCCCCAGCGAGCGCAGCCCCATCGCGTGGAAGAGGGCAAGCGCGTCGAGGTCCGGCCCGATCGCCTCGGCTCCCTCCAGGTGCAGGATCGCCGCAATGCGGCCCCGGTCCATCGCCCGCCGGACCTCGGCCGCGCTCCGGCAGAGGCGGAAGTCCTTGGGTGCCAGCCGCTCCATCCGCATCAAGAGCCCCGCCATGGCCAGCACGGCAGGCTGCGCCGTCCCGATCGGGACAGGGTCGGGCAGCGGGACCGCATAGGGCGGCGCGTCCATCATCGCCTCGTAGTCGACCCCGTCGTCGGGCGAGGGCACCCAGATCGCGAAGAACCCGCCCGCGAACCCGCCGCGCCGCATCCGCGGCAGGTCGAGGTGCCCCTTGCCGTCGCCTTTCAGCCAGGCGTCGTCGCGCGCCTCCTGCGGCAGGCGCCACAGGCGCAGGAGAAAGTCGTTGTGGCCGTCGAAGACCGGAATCATGGTTACCCTCTGCCCCTCTCGCCGGCACCTGCTTCGGCGGCGATGATGCCCGGGGCGGCCGCCCCGTGTCGAGGTCCGCCACCTGCAAAGCGCGCATCCTCTGCGCGCCCTTCCGGCCCTGCGGGGGCTCGCAATCGGCGCACAGGGCGACTAGGTGTCGAAGCGGGACGCTGCGGCCCGGAACGCCGCCGGATGCGGGAGTGAGGTCAATGGACGAGGACACCTGTCTGCATGTGTGCCGGTGGCCCGGTCAGCCCGGCAGGGCGGCAGGTCGGCCCGGATCGGGCGCCGATGCGCACGACACGCGGGACCTGACGCGGGGTGCGCACCTATGGGCCTGACCCGTGAGCAGGTGCTGGCGGCGCTATCGCGGGTGGCGCTGCCGGACGGCGGCGACCTCGCCGCGTCCGACATGGTCCGCGCGCTGACGGTCGAGGGCGGCGCGGTGCGCTTCGTGATCGAGGTCGATCCCGCCCGCGCCGCGCAGATGGAACCCGTCCGCGCCGCCGCCGAGGCCGCCGTCCGCGCGCTGCCCGGCGCGGCCTCGGTCGCGGTGGCGATGACCGCCCACACCCAGAAGGCCGCGCCCGACCTCAAGCCCCGGGCCGAACCGCAAGGTCCGCGCCCCGTCCCCGGCATCGACCGCATCGTCGCGATCGCGTCGGGCAAGGGCGGGGTCGGCAAGTCCACGGTGGCCGCCAACCTCGCCGTGGCGCTCGCCGCCGAGGGCCGCCGCGTGGGCCTGCTCGATGCCGATGTCTACGGCCCTTCGCAGCCGCGGATGCTGGGCATCTCGGGCCGCCCGGGGTCGCCCGACGGCAAGACAATGACGCCGCTTGCCAACCACGGCGTCGCGCTGATGTCGCTTGGCCTGCTGATGGCCGAGGGCGAGGCCGTGGTCTGGCGCGGCCCGATGCTGATGGGGGCGATCCAGCAGATGCTGTTCCAGGTTGACTGGGGCCCGCGCGACATCCTGATCGTCGACATGCCCCCCGGGACCGGCGACGCCCAGCTGACGCTCGCCCAGAAAACCCCGCTGACCGGCGCCATCGTCGTCTCGACCCCTCAGGACATCGCGCTTCTCGATGCACGCAAGGGGATCGACATGTTCCGCAAGCTGAAGGTGCCGATCCTCGGCATGATCGAGAACATGGCCGTCCACGTCTGCCCGAACTGCGGCCATACCGAACACATCTTCGGCCAGGGCGGCGTCAGGGCCGAGGCCGCCAAGCTCGGCGTGCCGGTGCTGGCGGAACTGCCGCTGCACATCGACATCCGCACCACCTCGGACGCGGGCACGCCGATTGTCGTCGCGCAGCCCGCTTCGCCCCAGGCGCGCGCCTTCCGCGACCTGGCCCGCGGCCTGATCGCGGGCGGCATGGCCTGAGCGACAGGCGTCCGGGCACCCGCCCCAGGGGGCAGGCCTCGGGCCCGCAGGTCTCAGGCGCGGCGGCCCTTGTCGATCCGCACGTACTCGGCCGCACGGCGGCCGTCGTCGCTGCGTTCGCGCGGGCGCTTCTGCAGCTCGGTGGTCTGCGGGCGCGGGCCGCCCTCCTCCCGCTCGATCTCGGTGTAGCGCTTCAGGCGCCCACCCCTCTGCGGCGTGTGCGGCTTGTCGGCGGCATGCTTGGTCATGGCTCTCCTCCGGTTGCCCACCCTGGTGCGCGGGGGTCCAGTATGCACCTGGGCACGCCGGAACGCCAAGACAAGGATCGCCGGCACGCCCGCCCGGTATTTCAGCCTTCGCCCGAAAGCCGGGCAACGGCCCAGCGGGCGGCCTCGGCCACCGTCGGGTCCGGGTCACCCAGAAGCGCCGCCGCCGCCGGACGCAACCCCGGCGTGCCCGAGTTCCCGATGGCGTAGAGGACGTTCCGCACGAATCGGTCGCGCCCGATCCGCTTCACCGGGCTGCCCGCGAACCGCGCCCGGAAGGCGGCGTCGTCGAGGGCGGCAAGCTCGGCCAGCGGCGGCGGCCCGGCCTCGCGCGCGGCGTATTTCGCCTGGCTGGCGCGGGCGGCGAACTTGTTCCAGGGGCAGACGGCGAGGCAGTCGTCGCAGCCGTAGATGCGGTTGCCGAGCGCCGGGCGCAGATCCTCGTCCACCGGCCCCCGGTGCTCGATCGTCAGGTAGCTGATGCAGCGCCGTGCATCCAGCTGGAACGGCGCGGGGAAGGCCCGCGTCGGGCAGATGTCGAGGCAGGCGGTGCAGGACCCGCAATGCTCCGCCGCGGGGGCGTCCGCGGGCAGATCGAGCGTCGTGAAGATCGCGCCCAGGAACAGCCAGTTGCCGAGGTCGCGCGACAGAAGGTTCGTGTGCTTGCCCTGCCAGCCAAGTCCCGCCGCCTGGGCCAGAGGCTTTTCCATCACCGGCGCGGTGTCGACGAAGACCTTGATCTCGGCCCCCTCGCCCGCCCTCGCCGCCTCGGCGATCAGCCAGCGGCCCAGCCGCTTCAGCCGCCCCTTGACCACGTCGTGATAGTCCGCGCCCTGCGCATAGGCCGAGATGACGCCCCGGTCGCGCTCCTGAAGTACCGCCAGCGGATCGTGTGCCGGCTCGTAGACATCGGCCAGCATCACCACCGACCGCGCCGCGGGCCAGAGCGCGGCGGGGTCGCCGCGCCAGGCCATGCGGTCCGCCATCCAGGCCATCTGACCGTGCCGCCCCTCGGCCACAAAGGCCGCAAGCCGCGCCCCGGCCTCGGGGATCGCATCCGGACGCGCCACCCCCGCCGCCGCGAATCCAAGCGCCGCCGCCTCGGCGAGAAGCCGTGCCTTCAGACCCTCGGCCACGTCCCCTCTTCCTTTTGTCGCAAATACCGCGGGGGGGGTCCGGGGGGGCAGCGCCCCCCCGGCCTCACGGTCAGAAATCGAGGTCGGCATAGTGCGCCGGCGGCGGGAAGCCGGGCACCTGGTCGGCCAGAATCGACCGGAATGCCGGACGCGACTTGATCTTGGCGTACCAGTCCTTCACGGCCGCATTCCGCGTCCAGTCGACGTCCGAGATGTAGTCGAGGCAGGACAGATGCGCCGCGGCCGCGAAGTCGGCCAGCGTCATCGCGTCGCCCGCCAGCCAGCGGCGGCTCTCCAGCAGCCAGCCCATGTAGTCGAGGTGATACTTGACCGCCTTGGCGCCCGCCTTGACATGGGCGCTTTCGGGATAGCCCTGCCCCATGACCTTCTTGTTCACCCGCTCGTAGAGCAGCTTCGACGTCACCTCGTGGTGGAACTTGTCGTCGAACCAGGCCACCAGCCGGCGCACCTCGTAGCGGTCGGCGGGGGCGCGCGGCATCAGCGGCGGCTCGGGATGCATCTCGTCGAGGTATTCGCAGATCGCCTGGCTTTCGGCCATGGTGCGGCCGTCGGCCTTCAGGACCGGCACCTTGCCCGCCGGGTTGCGGCGCAGGAAGTCGGCGCCGCGCTCCCAGTACCGTTCCTCGACCAGCTCCACCTCGATCCGCTTCTCGGCCAGCACCAGCCGCACCTTGCGGCAGAAGGGCGACAGCGCGAAGTGGTAGAGGCGGGTCATGGGCAGCCCTGGGCGAAGGCGCGCGGCGGCGCGGTGGTCCGCCTGTCATGCCGCCGCCCGCGCGGGATTACAA
>JALORM010000158.1 GCA_025458985.1 Paracoccaceae bacterium
CCGAGGTCGCCGCGCGCCACCATCGCGCGCATGTGGCGGACCAGCGCATAGCCGGTGTAGCCGTAGTTGACCGCGCAGAGGCGGCCCGTCTCGCGCGCAAGGCGCACGATCTCCTCGCCCTCCTCCACCGTCAGGGTCATGGGCTTTTCGCACAGGACATGGAAGCCCGCGGCGAGGAAGGCGCGCGTGATCTCGAAATGCGTGGCGTTCGGCGTGGCGACCGTCACCAGGTCCACCCGGTCGGGGCGGCCCGTCTCGCCCTCCAGCATCTCGCGCCAGTCGCCGTAGCTGCGATCCGCCGCAAGGCCGAGACGCCGGCCGAAGGCGCGCCCCTCCTCGGGCCGGTGGTCGAGCGCGCCCGCGACGAAGGCGAAGTCGCCGTCGACGGCTGCGCCCAGCCGGTGCGCCGGGCCGATCTGGCTGCCCTCGCCGCCGCCGATCAGGCCCCAGTTGAGTTTCGCCATGGTGGTCCCTCAGAATCCGATGGAAGCCAGGTACTGCCGGTTGGCCCCGGCATCTGCGACCGGGCTGCCGGGCAGCGTCGGGTCGCAGTCCTGCTCGACCGTGCACCACCCCTCGTAGCCGGCGCCCAGCAGCACCTGCCGGACCGCCGGGAAATCGACGTCGCCTTCGCCCAGGCGGCAGAAGATGCCTTGGCCGCAGGCTTCGTAGAAACCGGTGCGCCTTGCCACGGCATCCGCCTTCACGGCGGGGTCGATGTCCTTGAAGTGCATGTAGGAAATCCGCCCGACATGACGGCGCATGAAGGCCACGGGGTCGAACCCCGCATAGGAATGGTGGCCGGTGTCGAAGCAGATCTTCAGCACGGCCTCGTCCACCTCGTCCAGCAGCCGCTCCAGCTCGGGCTCGAAGTCCATGAAGCCTGCCGCATGGGCGTGGATGGAGGCGGTCAGCCCGTAGACTTCGGTGCCCATCCGGGCGACTGTCTCGATCCGGCGGCGGAACCCGGCCCATTCGTCGGGGGCCATCTGCACCGCCTCGGCCGGGCGTCCGGCCGTGGGCGCCCGGCGGGGCGAGATCGAATCGATCAGCACGAGCTGCCCGGCCCCGTGCGCAGCCAGCGCCTTGCAGGTGCGCAGCGCGGCGTCCATCACCTCGTTCCAGCGCGCAGGGTCGTGGAACGGCTGGAACACCACCCCGCCGATCAGCGTGAGCCCGTGTTCGGCCAGCGCCTCGCCCAGCTCGGCGGGGTTCTCGGGCATGTAGCCCACGGGGCCGAGCTCGATCCCCTCGTAGCCCGCACCGGCGCAGTCGCGCAGCACCTGCCGCCAGTCGGGGTTGCGCGGGTCGCCCGCGAATTCGACGCCCCAGGAACAGGGCGCGTTGCCGATGCGGATGGTCATGGGCCTGCCTCCGGAATGGTTTCGAGCGCGACCCAGGCCCCGGCCCGGTCCGAGGCGCGGATCGCCGCGATCAGGCGGTTCACCTCGTGGCCGTCGCGGAACGTGGGCCAGACGGCACGCCCTGTCTCGATGGCGGTCAGGAAATCCCGCGCCTCGATCACGATCTGGTCCTGGTAGCCGGTCCCGTGGCCGGGGCCCTGGCAAAAGGCGGCATAGTCCGGATGTGCAGGCCCGGTCAGCACCTTCACGAAGCCCCGCGTCGCTTCGGGCCCCTCGGCGCGGTAAAGCCAGAGCGCGTTCTGGTCCTCCTGGTCGAACCGCAGCGCGCCCATGGTGCCGTGCACCTCGTAGGCGTAGCCCATCTTGCGCCCCGTCGCGATCCGGCTTGAAAAGACATGGCCTTGCGCGCCGTTCTTGAAGCGCAACATGGCCTGCACGAGGTCGTCGTTCGTCACCGCCTGCGGCCCCTCCGGCCCGGGGCGGGCGGCATGGCGCGTCTCGATCTCGGCCATCACCGCGGCGACCGGCCCCATCAGCGCCAGCGTGGCGTTGAGCGCATGGGGGGCCAGATCGCCCAGAGTGCCCGTCGCCTCTCCGGTCGTGCGCCAGGTCGCCGGCGCGGCGGGGTCGGCCAGGAAATCCTCGGTATGCTCGGCCCGGAACCAGGTGATCTCGCCGAGGGCGCCTTCGGCGATCAGCCTGCGCGCGAACTGCGTCGCGGGCGTGCGGACGTAGTTGAAGCCGACCATGTTCGGCACGCCCGCCGCCTCGGCCGCCGCCACCATCGCCGCGCCGTCTTCCAAAGAGGCGCCCAGCGGCTTTTCGCAGAAGACCGGCTTGCCCAGCGCGCAGGCCGCCTCGGCGATGGCGCGGTGCGTGTCCTGGGGCGAGGCGATGACCACCGCATCCACGCCCGGGTCGGCGACAAGGTCGCGCCAGTCGGCCGTTGCCCGCGCGAAGCCGTAGGCGGCGCGGTAGCGTTCGGCGCTTGCGGACGAGGTGGCCGCGACCACCGCAAGGCGTGGGCGAAGCCGCGTCTCGAACTGGGCGCCCACGGCGGAATAGGCGACGGCATGGGCCTTGCCCATGTATCCGCCGCCCACGATTCCGATGCCGATCTCCGGCATGGCGCCTCCCCTTCCCGATTGCAACCGGTTGCAAAAGCTCTATCCTGCGCCCAGACGTTCCGCAACGGCGAACTTGCACGAGGCTGCCCCCGGTGCCTGCCCCGACCCCCGCCCGCAACTGGCCCGCCACCTTCGGCGGGCGGCCGTTCCTGGTGATCGGCCGGGCGGGGATGGACCTCTACGCCGATCCGCCGGGGACGCGGATCGAGGCGGCGCAGCGCTACACCGCCTGCCTCGGGGGGTCCTCGGCCAACATCGCCGCCGCCCTGGTGCGGCAGGGCTGCGCCGCCGCGCTGGTCACGCGGGTCTCGGACGACGCGGTGGGCCGCTTCGTCCTGGCCGAGCTCGACCGCTACGGCATCGGCCGGACGCATGTCCGCCCCATCGGGGGCGAGGCGCGCAACTCACTCGCCGTGGTCGAGACGCGCCTTGAGGGCTGCCAGTCGGTGATCTACCGCAACGGCGCGGCGGACTTCGGGATGGACCGCGCGGATGTCGCCGCGCCCGACCACGCGGCCCATGCGGCGCTGGTCGCCACCGGCACGCTGCTGGCCTCCGAGCCGTCGCGCGGCGCCACGCTCCACGCCTTCGCCCTGGCCCGCGCCGCGCGGCGTCCGGTCGTCTTCGACATCGACTACCGGCCCTACAGCTGGGCCTCGGCGGCCGAAGCGGCCACGGTCTGCGCCGAGGCGGCGGCGTTGGCGGATATCGTGGTGGGCAACGACGTCGAATTCGGCGTGCTGGCACAGGATGCCGCGCGCGGGCTCGACGCGGCGCGCGCGCTGGCAGAGGCGGGCGCACTTGTCGTCTACAAGCGGGGCGAGAGGGGCGCCGTCACCTTCGATGGCGGCGCCCTGCACCGCACCGGCATCTACCGGACCGAGGCGCTGAAGCCCACCGGCGCGGGCGATGCATTCCTCGGCGGCCTCCTTGCCGCGCTCGCGTCCGGGGCCGCCACGCGGACCGCCGTGCTGCGCGGGTCGGCCACCGCGGCGATGGTCGTGGCCCGCGTCGGCTGCGCGCCCGCCATGCCGACCACGGCCGAGCTTGACGCCTTCCTGGCCGAGCACCCCGGCCCCACCGACCCGGAGGACTGACGCATGCACATTGCGCCGCACGACAACCGCAACGAAGCCATCGTCGGCCCTGACCATCCGCTGGTGCCGCTGACCTATTTCAATGTGGTCCGGCTGGCCCCGGGCGAAACCTTCGACTACGCGGTGCCGGGCTACGAGACCTGCGTGGTCCCCGCAACCGGCACCGTCACGGTCGAGACCTGCGGCGAGACCTTCGCCGATCTGGGCCAGCGCGGTTCGAACGTCTGGGACGGCGAGCCCGAGGGCGTCTACGTCCCCTCGGGCGCGGGCGCCCGGATCACCGCGCGCACCCGGACCGAAACCTTCGTCGCCGGCGCCCGCTTCTCCGAGGCACTCCGCCCCTTCGCGGTGCGCGCGGCCGAGATCGACGTGGTGCAGTACGGGTCCGACGACACCAAGACCCACCGCAAGATCAAGCACATCCTGGGCGCAGGCTATCACGACCGGGTCGGGCGCCTGCTGGTGAGCGAGCTCTACACCGTCGGCGCGGGGGGCTGGTCGGGCTTTCCCAGCCACAAGCACGACACCGACCGCCGCGACGCGGACGGCGCGCTGATCGAGACGCGCCACGACGAATGCTACAACTTCCGCTTCCGCCCCGGCCACGGCTCGGGGCTCCAGATGCTCCAGCGCGCCGACAACGACCCGGGCGACGCCTACCACGTCGTCGACGGCTCGACCGTGCTGATCGACCGCGGCTATCACCCCTGCTGCGTCCTGCCGGGCTACGAGATGTACTACTTCACCATCCTCGGCGGGCAGAGCCAGCGCAGCCTGAAGCAGTTCTTCCAGCCGACGCATGCCGATCAGCTGCACACGATTCCGGGGATCATGGACATGGTGGCCAAGTTCAAATGACGCTCGCGACACTGGCCGAGGTGCTGCGACCGGCGCTGCGCGACGGCTATGCCGTGGCGGGACTGGTGTGCCTCGGCTGGGAGGATGCGCGCGCCTATGTGGCGGCGGCCGAGGCCGAACGCGCGCCGGTGATCCTCCAGGCCGGGCCCGCGGCGCGGGCGCACATGCCGGTTGCGGTCTGGGGCGCGATGTTCCGGGAACTCGGGCGCGCGGCCAGCGTGCCGGTGGTGGCGCACCTCGACCATGGGGCCTCGGCGGCCGACTGCCTTGCGGCCATCGACGCGGGCTTCACCTCGGTGATGATCGACGGCTCGCGCCTGCCCTTCGAGGCCAACGTCGCGCTGACCGCCGAGGTGGCCGAGGCCGCCCATCGCGCGGGCGTCTCCTGCGAGGGCGAGATCGGCTTCGTCGGCTACGCCGGCGGCGCCGGGTCCCAGGGCACCGACCCCGAAGAGGCGGCGCGCTTTGCGGCAGTGACCGGGGTCGACGCGCTGGCGGTCTCGGTGGGCAATGTGCACCTCCAGATGGCCGCCGGCCCGGGGCTCGACCGCGCGCGGATCGCGGCGATCGAGGCGGCGGCGCCGGGGGTGGCGCTGGTGATCCACGGCGGCTCGGGCGTGGCGCCGGAAGACCGGCTGGCGCTGGCGCGGGAAACGGCGGTCGCCAAGGTCAACATCGGGACCGAACTGCGCCAGACCTTCGGCGCGGCGCTGCGCGGGGTGCTCGCCGCAGACCCCCGAGGCGCCGCTGGCCCTTGCCGCCCGCGCCGCGATCCGCAGCCTTGGCGCCAGCGGCCGCGCCTGACTTGCAGAGACCCGCCCGGCGGTGCTGAATGCAGCCAGACCGACCGGAGGCCCGCCCATGCCGAACCCGCTTCACGACCGGCTTTTTGCCCCGCACGAGGGGTCCGAGCGGCCGTTCCTGCACCTCGCGGACGGCACCGCCCTGCCCTACGCCGCCTTCCTCGACCGCGCCGCCCGCTTCGCCGCCGCGCTCGGGGCCGCGGGGCTGAAGCCCGGCGACCGGCTGGCGGCGCAGGTCGCGAAATCGCCCGACGCGCTGGCCGTCTATGCCGCCTGCGTCCGGACGGGCGTGGTGTTCCTGCCGCTCAACACCGCCTACACCGCCGAGGAAGTCAGCTACTTCCTGACAGACTCCGAGGCCGCGATGTTTCTCTGCGATCCGGCGCGCGAGGCGTCACTTGCCCCGGTGGCCGCAGCCTCGGGCGCCCGGATCGAGACGCTGGATGCCGCCGGCGGCGGGAGCTTCGCCGCCCGCGCCGCGACGCTGCCTCCGGCGGCCGACGTTGCCGACCGGGCCGAGGGCGACCTGGCCGCGCTGCTCTACACCTCGGGCACCACGGGGCGGTCGAAGGGCGCGATGCTGAGCCAGGGCAACCTGCTGTCGAACGCGCTGACGCTGGCCACGGCGTGGGAGTTCGGGCCCGAAGACGTCCTGTTGCATGCGCTGCCGATCTTCCACACCCACGGGCTGTTCGTGGCGACCAACGTGATCCTCGCCACCGGGGGCGCGATGATCTTCCTTCCGGGCTTCGACGCGGTCGAGGCGCTGCGGCTTCTGCCCCGTGCCACGGCGATGATGGGGGTGCCCACCTTCTACACGCGCCTTCTCGACCAGCCCGGCCTCACGCGCGAGGCGACCGCACACATGCGCCTTCTCAGGCTCGGCGCCGCTGCTGGCCGAGACGCACGCCGCTTTCGAGGCCCGCACCGGGCACCGCATCCTCGAACGCTACGGCATGACCGAGACCAACATGAACACGTCGAACCCCTATCGCGGCGACC
The DNA here is from genome assembly GCA_025458985.1 of Paracoccaceae bacterium. Lineage (GTDB taxonomy): Bacteria > Pseudomonadota > Alphaproteobacteria > Rhodobacterales > Rhodobacteraceae > JALORM01. The sequence goes on from JALORM010000158.1 coordinate 6,252, forward strand.
GCCGCGCGGGCACCGTCGGCCCGCCCCTGCCGGGGGTCGAGCTTCGGATCACCGACCCCGCCACCGGCGCCGAGGTCCCGCAGGGCGAGACCGGCCTGATCGAGGTACGCGGCCCGAACGTCTTTCGGGGCTACTGGCGGATGCCGAGGGCTATGTCACGATCGTCGGCCGGCAGAAGGACCTCATCATCTCGGGCGGCTACAACATCTACCCCAAGGAGGTGGAGCTGGTGCTGGACGCCCAGCCCGGCGTGCTGGAAAGCGCCGTCGTGGGCGTTCCCCACCCCGACCTTGGCGAGGCGGCGGTGGGCGTGCTGGTCGCGGCACCGGGGCAAGCACCGGACCTCGGCGCAATCGGCGCGGCGATGGAACGCGCGCTCGCCCGCTACAAGCAGCCCCGCCGGCTGGTCGTGATGGCGGAACTGCCGCGCAACACGATGGGCAAGGTCCAGAAGAACGTGTTGAGGGACAGGTTCCGGGACGCGTTCGGGTGAGGGCGGATGTCGGGGGTGATCATCGTCGCCGGGCCAGTCACGTCTGAAGATGCCTTCGCGCCTGTGGCAGGCGAACGATCCCCGCGACGGCCCGGCGCGCGGCTGCCCGGTTGACAGCCGCGACGCGGCCCGGGCAGCGGATGGCCGCCCAGACGGCCAGCCGCTTTGGTGACGCTCGCGCGCAGATCGAGCTCTTCC
>JALORM010000159.1 GCA_025458985.1 Paracoccaceae bacterium
TAGATCAGCGTGTCGCGGATGGCGGGGCCATCCTCGCGCTGCATCAGGGCCTTCATCTCCTTGCGCGGCACGTCCGTGTGGTACCATTCGGCCGCCGCCAGGCCGGTTTCGACAGCCCGGCGGCCATCCTGCCCCAGAAGGCTGTAGTCACGCTTGACCATGGGCTCTCCCCTCCCTTGTCGCGGGCGAGGATAGGGGCGTTTGCCACGCCCTCCTACATGGGCGGTTGGAATTCCCTCAGAAATCATCAGAATGCGTCGCAATGGATGATGGGATTTCGTCAGGAGGTTGATGTGGCCCGGCGACCGACGGTGGCGGACGTTGCCCGCGAGGCGGGCGTCAGCGTGGCAACCGTGGACCGCGTGCTGAACGGCCGCGAGCGCGTCCGCGAAAGCACCGCACGCGCAGTCTACGAGGCAGCGCAGCGGATCGGCTACCACGCCGCGGCCCTGATCGGCAGCCGCATCCAGCCGACGCTGCCGGCGATGCGGTTCGGCTTCGTGCTGCACAAGGAAAAGCAGGCCTTCTACCAGAACTTCTCGGCCGAGATCGACCGCGCGGTGCGCGGCGCGCAAGGACTGCGGGGCGAGGCCGAGATCGCCTTTGCCACCTCGCAAGCGCCCTCGGACTTCGCGGCGCTGATGCGCGGGATGAAGGGGCGGGTCCAGGCGGTCGCTGCCACGGCGGTCACACATCACGAGGTGACCGAGGCCGTGGAAGAACTGCAGGCCGCAGGCATCCCGGTCTTCGCGCTGCTCAACGACTTCGCGCAGGGCGTGCGGCAGAACTACGTCGGCCTCAACAACCTCAAGGTCGGGAGGATAGCAGCCTCGATGCTCGCGACGGCCGTGCATCGGCCAGGCAAGATCGCGGTCTTCGTCGGCGGCTACCGCTGGCACGGGCACGAACTGCGCGAAACCGGGTTCCGCAGCTATTTCCGCGAGGCGGCGCCGCAATTCACCGTGCTCGACAGCCTGGTGAACCTCGAGACCCGGCAACTGACCTACGAGGCCACGCTGGACCTGGTCGCGCGGCACCCTGACCTGCGGGGTATCTACTGTGCCGGCGGCGGGATGGAGGGCGCCATCGCGGCCCTGCGCGAGGCGCGCAAGCCGGGCGACGTGGCGCTTGTGGTGAACGAGCTGACACCCGAAAGCCGCGCGGCGCTTCTGGACGGCTTCGTCGTCCTGGTGATCTCGACGCCGCTCGAGCGGCTCTGCCGCGACCTCGTCGGACTGATGAGCGCGGCCGTCAGCAGCGGCATGTCGGACATGCCCGGGCAGTACTTCCTGCAGCCCGATCTCTACCTGCCCGAGTCCGTCTGACTGACGTTTTTTCGTCATGCCGGATGATGCCATTTTCGTCAGGAATGAGAGAAAGCGGGCCGACTCGCGTTGACGTGCGGGCTGCGCCGGCCGCAGGGTCGTGCTCAAAGCGGCCGCCACGCGCCGCACCGGGCGAACGACCCGAAGGGAGGAGACGTCCATGCAGCTTGCCACGGCGCTGAACCAGATGACCGTGCCCGGCATGGCCTATGCCGACTTCCTGAACCTGGCCGCGGCGCTGGGCTGCATCGGCGTCGAGGTGCGCAACGACCTCGGCCGGCCGCTGTTCGACGGGGCCGACCCCGCCGACGGCGGGGCGATGGCACGCGACCGGGGGCTGCGGCTTCTGGGGATGAGCCAGGTCTATCCGTTTAATGCCTGGTCCGACGCGATCCGCGCCGAGGTGCGCGACCTGATCGCGAACGCCCGGGCCTCGGGCGCCGAGACGATCAGCCTCATCCCGCGCAACGACGGGCAGGGGGTGGCCAACGGTGAACGGCAGGCCAACCTCAGGATCGCGCTGAAGGAGATCCACCCGATGCTGGCCGACGCCGGAATGGTCGCGCTGGTCGAGCCACTGGGCTTCGGCCGCTCATCGCTTCGGTCGAAGCAGGAACTGGTCGAGGTGATCGACATGCTGGGCGCGGGCGCAAGCTACCGCCTCGTCCACGACACCTTCCACCACGCGCTGGCCGGCGGCGGGCCGCTCTATCCGGCGCGGACGGGCATCGTCCACATCTCGGCCGTGACCGACCCCTCGCTGCCTGTCGACGCGATGGAGGACGCGCACCGCGTGCTGGTCGACGACCGCGACCGGCTGGGCAATGTCGAGCAAATCGCCGCGCTGCTGGCCGGAGGCTACGAGGGGGCGTTCTCTTTCGAATGCTTCTCGCCCGAGGTCCATGCGCTGACCGACCCTGCAGAGCAGATCGCGCGATCGTTCGAGTTCATCCGTTCCGGACTGGCCGCAAAGGCGGCCTGAGGGATCGGGCAATGCCCGGAAGGGCCTCCGGCTGTCTCAACGGGAAGGGTGCGCCGGACACCCGATTGGGAGGAAGACCATGAAGAAGACCCTGATCGCGGCGGGCTTCGCCTCGCTGCTGGGCACCACCGCGATGGCCGAGAACGTCGGCGTCTCGATGGCGCTGTTCGACGACAACTTCCTGACGGTGCTGCGCAACGGCATCCAGGCCTATGCCGACGAACAGGGCCACGACGTCCAGATCGAGGATGCGCAGAACGACGTGGCCAAGCAGCTGGACCAGATCAACAACTTCATCGCAAGCGGTGTCGACGCGATCATCGTGAACCCGGTCGACACCTCGGCCACCCAGGCGATGACCGATGCCGCTGCCGCTGCGGGCGTGCCGCTGGTCTACGTCAACCGCCAGCCGATCAACGTCGACACGCTGCCCGACAACCAGGCCTTCGTGGCGTCGAACGAATCCGACTCGTCCCGCCAGGGCTTCATCGAGCAGTGCAACCAGTGGAAGGCCGCCGGCAAGACCGAGGTCAGCGTCTACGTCATGCAGGGCGAGCTGTCGAACCAGGCCGCCGTCCAGCGGACGCAGAACTACACCGACGTGATCAACGAAGGCGGCTGCGCGGTGACGGTCAACGTGATCGACCAGCAGACCGCCAACTGGTCTCGCGACCAGGCGCAGAACCTGATGACCAACTGGCTCTCGACCGGCACGGCTTTCGACGGGGTGCTGGCCAACAACGACGAGATGGCGCTGGGCGCGATCCAGGCGATGAAGGCGGCGGGCATCTCGATGGACGACGTGATCGTGTCGGGCGTGGACGCGACGCAGGACGCGCTGGCCTCGATGCAGGCGGGGGAACTCGACATCACCGTGTTCCAGAACGCGGCCGCCCAGGGCTCGGGCGCGCTCGACGCGGCGGTGAAGCTGGCCCGCGGCGAGACGGTCGAGAAGAAGGTCTACATACCCTTCGAACTCGTCACCCCGGCGAACATCGACCAGTACCTGAGCAAGAACTGATCCCGGGACACACGGACGACCCGGGGCGGCCCCGCGCCGCCCCGGATCCTTGCGCAGGGAGGGGGATGAGCGATGGCAGAAGCGGCACATGGCGTGGGCGGGCTGAGCTTCGATGCCCGCAAGCGGACCTGGCCGAACGAGGTCAACGTCCTTCTGGCGCTGATCCTGATCACGCTGGTCTTCGAGGTGCTGAACCGCCTGCAGGGCGGCAGCTTCCTGTTCAACACCCGCGCCAACGTGGACACCCTGTTCAACGAGCAGCGCATCAACATCATGCTCCTGCAGGTCGCGATCATCGGGGTGATCGCGCTGGGGGTGACGCAGGTCATCATCGTGGGCGGGATCGACCTGTCCTCGGGGTCCATCGTCGGCGCCACGGCGATGATCGTGATGAGCTTCGCGCAGACCGCCACAGTGAACGGCAACCCCAACCCCAAGGCGATCTTCGGCGACTGGGCGATGGACCTGCCGGTCATCGTGCCCATCGCCGTCGGACTGGCCTGCGGGCTGGCGGCCGGGCTGGTCAACGGGCTTCTGGTCGCCTACACGCGCATCCCGCCCTTCATCGCGACGCTGGGCATGATGGTCTCGGCCCGCGGCGTGGCGAAGTGGTGGTCGAACGGCCAGCCGGTATCGTTCCCGACCGAGGGCTTCGCAAGCCTTGCCAACGGCGACATCGTCGGCGGCCTCACCTTCGGCCTCCTGAGCTGGCCGGGCCAGAACCCCGCCGTCGTCTTCGCGGTGCTCGCGATCCTGTTCCACCTGATCATGAAGTACACCGTCTACGGCAAACACTGCTACGCCATCGGGTCGAACGAGGATGCCGCGCGGATGTCGGGCATCAACGTCGCCCGGCACAAGGTGCTGGTCTATACAATCGCGGGGATGCTGGCGGCGGCGGCGGCGGTGCTTCTGACCTCGAAGAACCTGACCGCGCAGGCCGGCATGGGGGTGATGTACGAGCTCGACGCCATCGCCATGGCGGTGATCGGCGGTGTCAGCCTGGCCGGCGGGCGGGGGTCGATCGTGGGCACGGTGCTGGGCGCGATGATCTTTTCGGTCATCATCTCGGGGTTCACCTCGATCCGGCTGGACGCCTACTACCAGGAGATGGTGAAGGGCGCGATCATCGTCGGCGCCGTGGTGCTCGACCAGTGGCGCCAGCGGCGCAAAGCGGCCCGGATGTGAGGGGGCAGGCCATGACCGACATCGTTCTGGAAACCCGCGACCTGACCAAGCACTATGGCGGCGTGCAGGCGCTGGAAGGGGCCAACTTTACCCTCCGGCAGGGCGAGCACGTCGCAATCATGGGCGACAACGGCGCGGGCAAGTCGACCTTCGTGCGCCAGATCACGGGGGTGGAGCAGCGGACGCGCGGCGAGATCCTGTTCTACGGCGAACCGGTGAGCTTCGCGGGCCCCCTCGACGCGCGCGAGGCGGGGATCGAGACGGTGTTCCAGACGCTGGCGCTGGCCGACCACCTGGACGTCGCCGACAACCTTTTCCTCGGGCGCGAGAAGATCCGGTTCCGGCTGGGGCCCTTCTCGATCCTGGACTACCGGGGGATGCGCGAGGCGACGCTGGCGGCGCTGGTGAAGACGGGGGTCAAGATCCCCAACATCCACAACACCATCGAGCGGATGTCCGGCGGCCAGCGGCAGTGCGTGGCGATCGCGCGGACCGCGACCTTCCATTCGCGGCTGACGATCATGGACGAGCCGACCGCCGCGCTCGGCGTGCAGGAGACGGCGCAGGTCGAGAACATCATCCGCAACCTCAAGGAACAGGGCGAGCCGCTGATCCTGATCTCGCACAACATGCGGCAGGTGTTCACATGCGGCAGGTGTTCGACCTGGTGGACCGGATCGTGGTGTTCCGCCGCGGGCGCATCTGCGCCAACCTGCGCAAGGAAGAGACCGACGGGCAGGACGTCGTGGCCTACATCACCGGCGCCAAGACGCAGGCCGAATACGCGGACGCGGCATGACCGAGGCGCAGCACCGCGACACCGCCGCGCTGGTGATCGGCGGCACCCAGGGCCTTGGCCTTGCCATCGCGGCGCAGCTGCGGGCCGAGGGCTGCACGCGCCTGGTCGTCGCGGGGCGCGATGCCGGGCGGGGGCAGGCGGCGGCGAAGGTGCTGGGTGCCGCGTTCATGCCCGTCGACCTGGCAGACACCGGGGCCGTGATCGCGCTGGTCGACCGCGCCGCCGAGGCGATGGGTCGGGTCGACGCCCTGGTGACCGCGGGCGCGCTGACCGACCGCGGCTCGATCCTCGACACCACGCCCGATCTCTGGGACCGTGTGATGGCCGCGAATGCGTTCTTCGCGCTCCAGCGGTTCGCACAGCGTGCAGTGGAAGGCGGGTATCCCGCGTCGGCGGTCAACATCCTGTCGATGGTCGTCCATTGCGGGCAGTCGTTCCTCGCGCCCTATTCGGCGTCGAAGGCGGCGCTGGCGAACGTGACCCGGAACGCCGCGAACGCGCTGGCGAAGCACCGCATCCGGGTGAACGGGATCAATTGCGGCTGGATGGATACGCCGGGCGAGGACGCCACCCAGCGCCGCTTCCACGGCGCGGGCGACGACTGGCTGGCGAAGGCCGAGGCGGCCCAACCCTTCGGGATGCTGGTCAAGCCCGACCACGTCGCGGGTCTTGCCGCCTACATGCTGGGGCCGCGGTCGGGCGTGATGACCGGCGCCATCGTGGATTTTGACCAGAACGTGTCCGGGGCCTACCCGGAGTAACCTTTAGGACAGGCGCGGACGGCGCCGGAAAAGGAAGAAGATGTCAGTTCGCTTCGGCATTCTCGG